>DBDD01000087.1:1622-8109 GCA_002293365.1 Christensenella sp. UBA941
GATTGTATGTTCCCTTGGTTACTAGGTAATAAGCGCCGGATCGCGGTTTCGCTGATATTAGCTTTGCTTGCGATTCAAGGATGCCTATTTATTGCCGGAATGTCTTATCGAGGCGCATACGGTTTTTTATTTATCCCCGTTTTTGTATTGCTCGGCTTAGGAAACTATAAATTCTTGGGCAAGAAAATTGGTGGAAAAGGGGCGTTTGTTTCCTCGTTTGTATTCGCGCTGCTTTTTTGCACATTAGCGGGCCATCTATTGGTCAAAAACGGATCAGGCAAAGAAAGCGGGCTTTTAGGCTGGCTATTGGTGCTGGGAACGTCGGCTTGCTTGCTGCCCGCCGCAAGCTGCGCGGCACATTGGTTCTGCGGTTTGTTTCAGAAGCTTGGCTCGCGTCCCGCCGTATGCGCGTCAATTCCTTCGGAGAAGGCTACGCCCAAGAGAGCTTTTATATTTTACTTCTGCTTTTTACTCTTATGCTGGCTGCCGGTTTTTCTTGCCTACTTTCCCGGATTGTTCGCCTACGATGTATCTATGCAACTCGATGGTTTCTCCATTGGCGTGTATTGGGCCTATCATCCGTTGGCGCACACGCTGTTGCTGCGTTTTTTCTACATGATCGGCGAGCGGCTGGGCAGCTATAGCGCCGGCATGGCATTGTATACGCTTTTTCAAGCGGTTGTCGTGTCCCTATGTATTGCCTATGCCCTACTGTCGCTTTATAAAAGGCAAACGCCTTTCATTTGCAGACTAGTAATCTTATTATTCTACGCCCTGTTTCCAGCCGTATCCGTTTTAGCAATCAGTATTTCAAAAGACGCAATCTTTTCGGCTTTGTTTTTGCTTTTCTCGGTTTTGGCCTATGAAGCGCTGGAAACGCCTGAGCTGCTGTCTGAAGAGCGCTTTTCGACAGGCCTCGTCGCTTCGGGCGTACTGGCTTGTATCTTTCGGCATAATGCCGTATATGCCGTGGCTGTATATTTTTTGGTTTTGGTTATCCTGCTGAAGCCGTTTAAGCATTGGCGTTCGCCGTCCAAGCACCTATGGGCGGCTCGAAAGCATAAACGGCGGCTGCTGGCGCTAATGCTGTATATAGCTTTGCTTTCCGTATGCGTAAACGAATTCTTGATGATTGCCACGAACGCAAGCGAGGGGCCGAAGACAGAGATGCTGTCAGTCCCGATTCAGCAAATAGGGCGCGTATACAGCTTGCATAAAGATGAATTGGAACCGCAGATTATTGAGGAGATAAATTTGACGCTGCCGGCGGTCGAAAACTATATTCCGGAATTAGCCGATCCACTCAAAGGGTCTACGATCATCAATAACAAATACGAGTTTTTTGAACTTTGGGCGAAACTGCTGGTTCGCTATCCGTTAACGTATGTTGACGCCTTTCTACATAATTCTATGGGCTTTTGGTTTATCGACGATGTTTCACACGCGAAAATATATGGAGAAGGCCTGGAATCCAGGCAAGGTTACTTGCTCACGGATACAAAGCCGGGATTCGGCGTCGAGCATATCAGCTATTTTCCGTTTCTTGAAAATATCTACGAAAAAGCGTTTTCCGCAAACGAATATCAGAGTATTCCCGTGCTCTCCATTCTATTTTCGCCGGCGCTTTATTTCTGGATATTATTGGCGATAATGCTTGCTTCTTTATATTTGAAGAGAAAGAACGTCATGTACGTTTCGTTATTTGCGTTTGCCTACTATGCGACTATGCTATTGGGCCCTTGCGCGCTTATAAGGTATATGTTTCCGATAGTGCTTACGGCCCCGATTTTGATAGGATATTGGTTCGTTGAGCGGCCCGAAGGCATTGTAAAAAATTGACGCCGCAAATAAATAAATTTTGCAAAATCCGCAAATCCGAGATCAAAATACAATAACTAAAGGCTATTTTGCTTTCGCGCCTTTAGCGCGCTTTCCAAGAAAAAGTACCACGCCCGCCGCGCCGTATGGTACAATAGGCCCATGGAATTGAAACTGGACAAGCTGCTCGCGCGGGTGGAAAAGCCCGCGAGGTACACGGGCGGCGAGCTAAATATGGTTAAAAAAGCTCCGGATAACGTAAGCTTGCGTTTCGCGCTGGCGTTTCCGGATATCTACGAGGTCGGGATGTCGCATCTCGGCTCCCGCATCCTCTGCGACATACTTAATAAGCGCGGTGATACGTACTGCGAGCGCGCTTATATGCCCTGGGGGGATATGCGCGAGGCGATGCAAGAAGAAGGCGTCCCGCTGTTTTCGCTCGAAACGCGTACGCCGCTGAACGAGTTCGATATCGTTGGCTTTTCGCTGACGCAAGAGATGTGCTATACGAGCGTTTTGGCGATGCTGGAATTGTCGGGCATAGAACTTTATAGCGAGAAGCGAACAAGCGGTCCATTCATAATCGCGGGCGGCCCCTGTACGAGCAACCTTGAGCCCGTCGCGCCGTTTTTCGATATGGCGGTTTTGGGCGACGGCGAGGACGTTATTAACGAGCTGGCGGACGCTTTCATCAAGTGGAAGGAGTCCGGCGAAAACAGGGCCGCGTTTTTACGTAAAGCCTGCGAAATACCGGGCGTCTACGTTCCCGGCTTCTATCGCCCTATATACGACGCGTCCGGCGCGTTTCTTGAAACGCAACGCGAAGACTTCGCCCCAAAGAAAGTCCGCAAGCGCGCGATCGCGTCGCTTGCGGGCGCGCCGTTTCCCGAGAAGCCACTGGTGCCGGGGCTTTCTATCGTACACGACCGGGCGGTGTTGGAGCTGTTTAGAGGCTGTACGCGCGGCTGCCGCTTCTGCCAGGCGGGCATGATCTACCGGCCCGTGCGCGAACGGGGTAGGGAAGAGCTTTTTAAACAGGCCAAAGATCAAATTTCCGCGACGGGTTGCGACGAGATTTCGCTGACGTCGCTTTCGTCTGGCGATTATTCCGAGCTCGACGCNNGGGTGTCCGTCGCGCTGCCGTCGCTTAGGGCCGATTCCTTCGCGAAGGAGGTCGCCAAGAGCATGGGCGCGGTGCGCGTTTCTTCCGTTACGCTCGCGCCCGAGGCCGGTACGCAGCGCCTGCGCGACGTAATAAATAAGGGCGTTACCGAGGAGGATATCCTTTCTTCCGCGCGGGACGCTTTCGAGGCCGGTATCGCTTCTGTAAAGCTATATTTCATGCTCGGTCTGCCGACGGAGACGGACGAGGATATTTTAGGCATAGCGGATTTGGCGAAAAAAGTTTCGCGCGCATACTACGCATTGCCGCCGGAGAAACGCAAAAAGGGGCTTAGGATAACCGTTTCCGCGTCGAATTTCGTTCCGAAGCCGCATACGCCGTTTCAATGGTGCAAGCAGGACTCCGTAGAGGAGCTAACGCGCAAGGCCGTGCTTTTGCGCCGGGCGCTGAAGGATGTGCGCGGCGCGCAGTTTCAAGCGCACGACGCGCGGGTATCGGCGCTGGAGGCTATATTCGCGCTTGGGGATAGGCGGCTCGCTACGGTTATCGTGGAAGCCGTAAAGCGCGGCTGCGCCCTCGACGCATGGACGGAGTGCTTTGACCTATCGCGCTGGCAGGAGGCTTTTGCCGCCGCGAATATTTCTATGGAGCCGCCGTGTTATGCGCCTGGAGCGCCTTTGCCCTGGGGGCATTTGGACTATTGGGTTACAGAAGAGTTTTTACGGGCGGAATACGAGCATGCCATCGAAGAGGAAACGACGCCGGATTGCCGTAATGGCTGCCTTGGATGCATGGGGGCGGGGGATACGGTATGCGGTTGATTGCGGGCTTTAAAAAAGGCGAAGAGGCGCGCTACCTCTCGCATTTGGACTTCCAGCGCGCGCTGCAAAGGCTCCTGAGACGCGCCGGTTTGCCGCTGTTATATTCATCAGGCTTCAACCCGCATCCTTTGATATCGTACGCTTCGGCGCTGCCCGTCGGCGCGACGGGAGCCTTAGAGGTCGTGGAGCTGCAAACGGAGGATATCTCCGAAGCGGAAGCGTTCGCTTTGCTTTCGGCCAAGGAGACGCCCGGGCTATCGTGCGTGCGCGTACGGGCGGTGGATAAGGATTTTCCGTCGCTGACGCCGCTAACGCAGGCGGCGGCTTGGGATATTTCGCTGGTCTTGGAAGCGGCGGGTGAGATTAAAGGTCACGGGCGAACACAGTTCGCCCCTACAGTTAAGAGAATACGCGAAATGCTTTCAAAGCCGATAATCGTGCAAAAGAAGGGCAAGGCGGGCGTAAAGCCGTTGGACGTAACGCCGCTGATATACGAATATGCCGTAGCTGAAAACGACGCGGGCGCACTAGTCTCGCTCGTCGGCGCGCATACGCCCACAGGCAGCCTGCCCGTGGCGCTTTTGGCAAAGGCGCTGCTCGAAGGCTTGGATACGGACGGATACCATCTCATCCATCGCAAGGGGCTGTTGACGCGCCCGGGGAACGGCGGCGGTTGGGTTAATATTATGGAGTATTAAATTGAAAAAAGAAATTTTAGTGGATATCAACGATTACCAAACCCGCGTGATATTGCTTGAAAATGGGGATCCCGCCGAGGTGTATATCGAGCGTTCCGGCAACGAGCGCCTTGTCGGCAATATCTACAAGGGCCGCGTCGCAAACGTTTTGCCTGGGATGCAGGCGGCGTTTGTGGATATCGGGCTGGAGAAAAACGCTTTCCTTTATGCCGGCGATATCGTATTCGACAAGTCCGATTTTGAGTTTAAGGGCGGCGAAGCGCCAAAGCTGGCCAGTAGCATTCGCGATATCGTCAAGCCGGGTCAAGAGATCATCGTCCAAATAACCAAAGAGCCGGTCGGAACAAAGGGAGCGAGGGTTTCTACGCACGTAACGCTGCCTGGGCGAACGATCGTGCTTATGCCCCTCGTTAGCTATGTCGGCGTATCTCATCGCATCCAAAGCGAGGAGGAGCGCGCGAGGCTCAAGCGGGCGCTGGAATCCGAAAACGACCTGGGTATGGGCGCGATCGTACGTACGGCGGCGGAGGGCAAGAGCCAGGATGAGCTTTTAAAGGATATGCGCTTTTTGGCGCGGCTCTGGGAGTCGATCAATAAGCGCGGCAAGTTTTTAACAGCGCCGCGTCTTCTGCACGCGGAAGAGCAGCTCGTTTTCCGCACGATCCGCGATTTGTTTTCTCCCGAGATAGACGCGCTCATCATCAACGACATGGAGATTTACGAAAAGGCCAGGGTCGTCGCCGGAATTATCTCGCCCGATTTGGAGGAGCGCGTAAAGCTCTTTGAAGGGGGCGATCTTTTCGACGAATACGGCCTGGAAACGCGCATAGCGAAGCTGCTTTCGCGCAAGGTTTGGCTGAAAAACGGCGGCTATATCGTCATAGACCAAACGGAGGCGCTAACCTCGATCGACGTAAATACCGGCAAATTCGTCGGCAGTAACGATCTTCAGCAGACGATTTTGGAGACGAACCGCGAGGCCGCGATCGAAATAGCGCGGCAGCTGCGCCTGCGCGATATAAGCGGCATCGTCATAATCGATTTTATCGATATGGAGATAGAGAAGAATAAAACAAGCGTGCTCGAAACGCTTAAGGCCGAGTTCAAAAAGGACAAGACCAAAACAAACGTTTTAGGCATAACCGCGCTCGGCCTTGTCGAGATGACGCGCAAGAAGATGCGCCAGAATATCTCCAACACGCTGCAAATGCGCTGCCCCTACTGCAAGGGCGACGGGCGCGTGCTTTCGATCGAAACCGTCGCTTTGCGCATACGCAAGCAGCTCCAAAAATGCTACGAAGGTTCGAACGATAGCTTTTTGGTCGAGGCGCATCCGGACGTTATCGCGTATATCGAGGCGAGCATTAACGCCCAAACCCCGCTTATCGCCAAAGCGCCGGGGAAGTCCGTATATTTCCGCGCAGCGCCCGCTCTGCATATTGAGGCTTATAGCGCAAAGGCCGTTACCGATATTTCCAGCTTGCAGGACGTGAGGGTGTTCTGAGCATAGCTTCGGCCGCGCTTGCCAAAAACGCGCCCATATAGTATAGTAGGCAAAAGTGAATTTACGGTCGCAATCGCGCGGCCACGGAGGTTTTTAGATGAAACATATTCAAACCATACAAGGCCCGTCGCTTCGCCCGACGGAGAAAACCTGCGGTACGTGTAAAACGAGCTGCCAGTCCGCCTGCAAGACGAGCTGCACCGTCGCAAACCAGCCTTGCGCGAAAAACAAATAAAACCAGCCAGATACTTGTAGGGGCGATTCATGAATCGCCCGTGACCCAAAGTTGTAGGGGCGCGCATTGCGCGTCCGTTTAATATGTAAGGATTATTTTGTTTCATACATTTGAATTTTTAGACAAACCCTATCTTTTCGACGTCGAATCGTGCTCCTTGCACAGAATCGACGCCGTTGCTTTTGCCGCGCTCAAAGACGAGAGCTCGGCCCGCGCGAGGTTCGGAGACGCCCCTGTCGGCGAGGCGCTTGCGGAGCTAGAAGAACTCCGCGCGCTTGGCGCGCTGGA
>DBDD01000251.1 GCA_002293365.1 Christensenella sp. UBA941
CAGCAACAGCCGAACCGGCTACGGAAGCTCCCGCCGCCGACGCAAGGGTTATTCGCATGGGCTGCACCAGCCCCGAAGAATCCAACTTTGGCCAAGGCATGAGAATGTTTGAAAGACTGTTTGAAGAATACACAAACGGCGCTTTCGACGTACAGCCTTTCCCGAATGCGCAGCTGGGCAACGAGCGCGACCTGGTTGAAGGCGTTGGCATGGGCACCATAGAAATGTGCGTTACGTCCACAGGCCCGATCGTTAACTTCTCGAAAGACATGATGCTGCTCGACCTGCCGTACGTTATCCTCGATACGCCGGAAGGCCTCGCGAAGGCATACGAGTTCATGGACGGCCCGATAGGCGCGAAGATGCTCGCCAGCCTGGAAGCCAGCAACATTAAAGGCCTCGGCTTCTGGGAGAACGGCTTCCGTAACATCCTCAATTCCAAGAGGGAAGTTAAAACCGTCGAAGATCTCAAGGGCTTGAAGATCCGTACGATGGAAAACGAGATTCACATGGCCATCTATAACGAGAACGGCGCTTCCGGTATTCCTATGGCCCATACCGAAGCCTTCACGGCTCTTCAGCAAGGCGTTATCGACGGCATGGACAACATCCTTGGCGGCTTCTGGCTCCAGGGCTCCTATGAAGTTGCCAGGTACCTCACGATGAGCAAGCACTTCTATTCGCCGGCCGTCTGCCAGATGAACCTCGATCTGTACAACAGCCTCTCGCCGGAGCACCAGGACGCCCTCAAGCGCGCGATTCTCGAAACCAGCAAATGGGAGCGCGAGTTCACGGCGCAGGTCGACGCGGAATACAAGCAGAACATGATCGACGCTGGCCTCACAGTCACCGAAGTGGACTTCGAGGAGTGGAAAAAGGCCGCGCAGCCCCTGTACGACAAGTACCTCCCGAGCATTCCTGCCGAATACGTTGAAGGCCTGATGGGCTAAAAGTCAGTAAGGATCGGAACCGCCGACTTACGCTAGCCGGCGGTTCCGCGCCGATTTAATACAATCCTGTAGGATTGGAGGGCGAAATGAAAAAATTTCTCGTGCATTTTGAAGAGAATCTCTGCGTCATTATGCTGCCGATTATGACTATACTCGTAGTGCTATCCGTATTTGGCAGATACACGGGTCTGTTTCTGTTGAACTGGGCGGAGGAAACCGTCCGCTATATGTATATCTGGCTCGCTTTCTTAGGCGTCGGCGCTGCGGCGAAAACGGACTCGCACTTCCGCGTGGGGGCGTTGGTGGAGTCTCTGAAGCCAAAAGCGAAAGTAGTCGCCTCGTATATTTACAATGGGCTGACGCTTGCCTTTTTAGTCGCGCTAATCGTGATTTCCTTTAATCTTCTGGAGCGGCTGGCGTCGATGAATCAGCTTACGCCTATGCTAAGGCTCCCCATGGGAGTTGCCTATGGGGCGATCCCCGTTGGTTGTATACTGATGATCCTGCGTACGGTTCAACGTCTTTACGAAGAATATAAAGAGCGCAAATCCGGTAAAACGGATGTTGCTGAAAAGGAGGCTGACGCCACATGACGGAAATGTTAATTACCTTGTTCGGCGTGCTGTTCGTCATGCTGGCTATCGGGGTTCCTATTTCTATCTCGCTGGGAATTTCGGCGCTCGTCGCGTTCATGATATTCGAGCCGAATACGGCGCTTGTGGTTATTCCCCAAAGAATGTTTACCACGGCCGACAACTACGTCTTCCTCGCCGTTCCGTTTTTCATGTTATCGGGTGAATTAATGCTAAATGGGGGCATATCGGAAAAGCTGATCAACTTTGTTAAGGTCGTGCTTTACCGTGTGCCCGCGAACTTGGCTTGCGTCACGACCGCCGCTTCCGCATTCTTCGGCGCGATTTCGGGCTCCAACCCCGCTACTGTCGCCGCTATCGGAGGCATCATGGTGCCGGGTATGATAAAAGACGGCTATCCGAAGGAAAAAGCCGCGGCTATAGCCGCTTCCGCCGGAACGCTGGGCGTTATCATACCGCCGAGTATTCCTATGGTTACCTACTCGATTACGGCTTCCGCGTCGCTGGGCGCGATGTTTATCGCCGGCATTTTTCCCGGCATCATACTGGCGCTGGTCATTATGGGCGTAAGCATCGCTACATGCCGTAAGTACGATACCGGCGTTCGCGAGAAGGTTACCTTCCGCATGATGGGTAAGGCGACCGTCGACGCGCTATGGGGGCTCATGATGCCCGTTATCATCCTGGGCGGCATCTATAGCGGTATTTTTACGCCTACGGAGGCCGCCGCCGTATCGTGCGTATACGCGTTTATTATCAGTAAATTCGTATACAAAAAGCTGGAGAACAAGGATATTCGCCCCATACTCGTCCGCTCGGCCATCAATTCGGGTATTTGCATGCTCGTTTTGGCGCTGTCCGCGCCGTTCTCTTGGCTTATGACCAGCAGCGGCCTGCCCGGCATGATCGCCGAAGGCATGGTTACGCTTTTCAACAGCCGTATCATGATTCTGCTTTCCATCAACGTTATGCTGCTCTTCCTGGGCTGCTTCTTGGAGACGCAATCTATCATACTGCTGGTTACCCCGATTTTGTTGCCGGTCGCGGTTCAGCTGGGCATTCATCCGATCATGCTGGGCGTAATCATCATCGTAAATACCTCCGTCGGCATGATTACGCCGCCTATGGCCGTTAATCTCTTCGTCGCCAGCCGCGTATCGGGCTGTACGATAGAGGGAATTAGCAAGAAGATCATACCGTTCCTTATCGCGGAAACAGTGGCGCTGCTCATTATGTCCTATTTCCCCGAAGTCGTGTTGTGGTTCCCGCGTCTTTTAGGCGCGATATAGCGTAAAGACACATATTTCATAAGGAGCCAAGCAAGATTATTATGAACGATTCCTATTTTAAGCGTGTGCAGAAGCAAACCGCGACGAAGCTATGGATAAACAACGTCACTCCTATAGAGGCGCAATGGGCGATCGACATCGGGGCCACAGGATGTACTCAAAATCCATCCTACCCATGGAAGATGCTGAATCATCCCGACTACAAGGAGCATACCGTCGGTCTGCTCGATAAGATCATCGCGCGCGAGAGTGACGACGATATGGTTATATCCGAGCTTCAAGCGGAACTGGTACAGGAAGTCGCGAAGGTGTTCCTGCCGGTATACGAAGCGTCTATGGGCCGTATGGGCTATGTCACAATCCAGGAGAACCCGTTCCTGGAGAATAAGGATTTCATCGTGGAGCGCGCGTATCGCAACCGCGGAGAATATCCGAACATCATGGTAAAAATCCCGGCGACTGTCGGCGGGCTGGAGGCCATCGGCGAAATAGTGAAAAACGGCGTGCCTTTCTGCGCGACGGAAGTCATGAGCGTCGACCAGGCCGAGACGGTTTGCAAGCTGTATCACGATGCTTGTATGGGCGCAATGCATCCTCCCGTGGGTACATTGGCGCATATCGCCGGTATTTTTGACGAACAGCTCGCCAATACGGTCAAGCGCGAGGGTATAGACATCTCTTCCGACGTCCTATGGCAGGCCGGTATCGCGGTCGCGAAGAAAATATACCAGATTGTGAAAACGCATTGGCCGGAAATAGGTTTCGTAAGCGGCGGAGCGCGCGGATTGCATCATTTCACCGAAATGGTCGGCGCGGATTGTGCGGTAACGATCAACTGGGGAGGTACGGCGGATACGCTGATCAATAACGATCCGCCTGTGGTACAGCGGTTCTTGCAGCCCGCGCCCCACGAAGTGATCGACGAGCTATGCTTGAAAGTGGAGGAGTTCCGGAAGGCTTACTTCAAGAATTCGCTCAAGCCGGAAGAGTATGAGTCGTTCGGTGCGGTTGTTTTGTTCCGCACTCAGTTCGAAAAAGCATGGCAGAGCGCGCGTGAATACGTCGCGAACCGCCGCGCTCAGTTACATGGCTAAAGAATCTTACGCATAGATAGTTGGGCCGCCGGCTTTAAGCAAGGCGGCCCAACTTTTTGCAGCCGGATATATTAGAAATACCGTATATATTAAATATAGAATGGAAATGTAAAAATCTAAACATATCCATAAAACAATTATTGTGCGCTATAATAAAATAATTATATAAATATATTGACAAATAACTAATGCGACGTTAAGATTAGACTGACATTCAGTCAATACCGGGAAGGAGGAGGCGCATGAGGACAGTTAAGGCCGCCGATGTACGCAAATCCGAGATATTAGACGCTGCCGGTGCGCTTTTCAACCAAAAGGGCTACGACGCGACTACGATCAGCGATATCATTAATAAGCTAGGAGTAGCGCGGGGGCTCGTATACTACCATTTTAAATCCAAAGAAGAAATATTAGACGCGTTGATAGAGCGCACCGGCACGGAGTTCTTGGCCGCTGCAAAAAGAATTGCCGAGGATAAAAGCATACCGGTGTTCGAGCGCCTGTTCCAAACACTCCTGGCCATGAACGCAAAGGGCAACGACGAGGAAATCGAAGCTACGGCAGAGCAAATGCATAAGCCGCAAAACGCATTGATGCACCAAAAGTCCCACATGCTGATGATGGCGGGTATCCCGCCCATTCTGATGGAGATCATATCAGACGGCATCGCGGAGGGCCTGTTCGATACGCCCTATCCATACGAGAGCCTGGAAATGATCGTTGCGCATGTTAATACCGTGTTCGATTCTTGTGTGGATTTATACTCGCCAGAGGAGCTCCTTGTGCGTATTAACGCCTTCATTTTCAACATAGAACGGCTGCTTGGCGCGGCGTCCGGCAGTTTCGAGCCAATAAAAAGAATGTTCGCTACGGCGGATAATAATTACGATACAAGGGCCGGTACGGAGAATAAAGGGGATTAATTATGTATTCAAAGCTCATCAAAAACGACATACGGAAAAGCAAGCTGATTACTTTAGCCGTTACGGCATTCATTCTCATCGCGGCGATGCTTACGGCCTTGGCGGCGACGCTTGCGGTGAATCTATTCGGCGCGGTGGACAATATGCTGCAAGTATCGAAGTCGGTCGATTTTGTACAGATGCACACCGGCGATGTGGATATGGAGCAATTGAGAAGCTTCGTTAGCTCGCAGCCAAGCGTAGAAGACTTTCAAGTGCTGCCGTTTCTCAATATCGACGGGGCCGAGATCGTAATAGGAGACGGATCGCTTTCGGACATAGCTCAGGACAACGGCTTTTCCGTACAGAGCGCTAAATTCGACTTCCTGCTCGATTTAAATAACGAGCTTATTCAGCCAAAGGACGGCGAAGTCTATTTTCCCATCTACTATATGCAAGAAGGCGCGGCAAAGCTGGGAGATAAGGTCGTTATCAATGGCGTCGAATTTACTATGGCGGGATTTTTGAGGGATTCCATGATGAACGCGGCGCTAACATCCTCAAAGCGATTCCTTGTGAGCGAGGCCGGTCTGGAAAAAATCCGCGGCTATGGGCAGATGGAGCAGCTTATCGAGTTTCGTCTAAAGGACGGCGTTGCGCCTTCGGAATTCGAGGCCGCGTATATCGGCGCGGGGCTTCCGGCAAACGGTCCGCCCGCAATCACGCGCATGCAGATAGCGCTGATGAACGGCATCACGGACGGCATTATGATCGGCGTGCTGGCGCTTATCGTCATACTCGTCATCATAGTGGCGTTTCTGTGCATCCGATTCACGCTTTTGGCAAAAATCGAGGAGGATTACAAGGAAATCGGCGTTTTGAAAGCTATTGGAATGCGGGTGGGCGAAATTAAAAAGCTCTATCTGGCGAAATACGGCGCAATCGGCTCAATCGCCTGTGCGCTTGGGTTTTTGCTATCAATGCCGCTCGCAGAGCCGTTCATGCAAAATATCCGCCTATACATGGGCGAAAGCGACCGGCAGCTTGCCGCCTTGCTTTGCGGCCTTGCGGGAGCGGCAGTGATTTTCGGCGTAGTCGTACTATATGTAAACGGAGTGCTGCGGCGCTTCAAGAAAATATCGGCGGCGCAAGCGGTACGCTTCGGCGCCCCGCAGGAGAAGTCAAAATCGGCGAGAAGCTTTCGTTTCAGCGGCATTCGCCTCTTTTCACGAAATATATTTCTCGGTATCAAGGATATTCTTGCCCGCAAAAAGCTTTACGTTACGATGCTGACGGTGTTTATCATCTCGTCATTCATCATGATCGTGCCGCAAAATATTTATAACACGATTTCGGACAAGAGCTTTGTCACATACATGGGTATGGGCATGTGCGACGCCAATTTATATATCAAACCTACTCAGTCGCAGGACGTTATTCCGAAAGCAAACGAGGCGGCCGGCATATTGGCAAACGACGCGGATGTTGCAAAATACGCCATGATAACAACAAAGATGTTCGACATGAAAGCGGACGACGGCTCTACGCGAAAGCTAAGAATAAGCTTGGGAGACCATTCGGCATATCCCATTGCTTATTCGCAAGGAACGGCTCCGACTACAGAATCGCAGATCGCCATCTCATCGCTGTACGCGGACGATCTTGCCAAGACGATCGGCGATGAAATCGTATTATCGGCCGGCGGCGCTGAAAAACGGCTTACTGTCTGTGGGATATGCTCCGATATAACCAGCGGCGGCAGGACGGCACAAGCCATCTTCGATATTGAACCCGGCGATATTCTATCCGTCGGCATCCCTGTATCCTTCCGCGCGGGAGTGGACGCTAATGCAGCCATAGCGCGATATAAAGGGCAGTTTCCATTCGCTCAAGTCTACGGTATCGAGGAGAATATCGACCAGATGTTCGGCTCTGTAATAGACGCGATGAAGCTGGCTTCCTACGCCGCGATTGGCATAGCGGCGCTGCTGACGATATTGGTCACGGCGCTGTTTATGAAGATGCTAGTGACAAAGGATCGCTACTCCATAGCGATACTGAAAACGTTGGGCTTTAAATGCGCAGACATTCGAAAGCAGTATCTGACGCGTTCAATTGTCGTGCTAGTGTTAGGCGTGATACTCGGGACAGTACTAGCTAATACGCTCGGCGAGTATGTTGGCGTAGCTATTCTATCCGCGTTCGGCGCGTCATCGTTTAACTTTGTGGTCAACCCGCTGTTCGCGTATATCGTTTCTCCGCTGCTCATCGCCGTATGCGTATATATCGCGACGATGCGCGGCGTATCGGATATTACCCCGCTAAAAATTTCCGAACATATCAAGGAGGCGTAAGCTGTGAATAAAATAATTACTGGGAAAAACGTTGTAAAGACATATGGCGAGGCAAATGTATTAAACGGAGTGAACGCGGAGATAGCAAAAGGCGAATTTGTCGCGGTTATGGGGCCGTCCGGCTCCGGGAAATCGACGCTATTGTTTGCGCTTTCCGGCATGGACGACGTCTCGGATGGTTCGGTGATGTTTTGCGATACAGAGCTTTCAAGCTTGAAAGAGCACGAGCTTGCGGACGTTCGCCGCGCGAAGATGGGCTTTATCTTCCAGCAGCCCACTATGCTGAAGAATCTTAACATCTTGGACAATATCCTTCTTCCGGCCATGAATGCCGGAAAGAAGGATACGGCCAAGCTCTTGCAAAAAGCTAAAGCGCTGATGAAGAAGACGGGCATAGACGGGCTGGAGAACAGGGATATCACCGAGGTTTCAGGCGGACAGCTCCAGCGGGCGGGCATCTGCCGCGCGCTTATGAACGAGCCGGAAATTCTTTTTGCGGACGAGCCGACAGGCGCGCTCAACTCAAAATCTGCGGAAGAGATCATGGACTTGCTGGCGAACCTAAACGAGGAAGGCACGGCCATATTGCTGGTAACGCACGACGCAAAGGTCGCAGCCCGCGCTGACAGAATTTTGTTTACGAAGGACGGGAATTTCGTCTTTGAACTTTCGCTGCAAAGATCTAGCGGAATGGATATGGAAGCGAGAGTGGAAAAAGTGCTCGCGCAGATGGCGGCTGTAGGTATTTAGAGTCTTTATGAAGCGCCCGCCCCTTTGCCAAAGGAGCGGGCTTGCCGGAGGCCGCGTACGGTTATCGGCGCTAAACGTCACGAAGCTCCAAGAGAAACGATAGGTATATTTGTACGTACAGTGTTGTCTTCCGATATTATGTCGCCCGCGGAAGATGTTACGGTATATGTGTTGTCGAGCGATCCCGCCGCTTTTGGAGACACCTTGCCTCTAATAAGCACTTTCGCCGATGAGCCGCCGGGAATGCCGCCAAGAGCATGACTGCCGGGCCACGGCCGCCAGATATTGCCGCAGTCCGTTGAGTATTCCACGTTTGTCAGGCTGGGCGGAGGCGCGTAGCCAACAGTGGGGAACGCCGCGGCGGAGCCGTTATTCCTCACGGTAACGGCGGTCGTCACCGTGTCGCCGGGCTTCGGATTGGCGTTGTCGGTTATCGCGGCTGTCACTAGCTTGGCCGTGCCGCTGTATTCAACATTCGTAAGTTCATAGGGCGGCGTATTGGAAACCGTCACTTTCGCCATTTTTGTTAATCTCCCTTAGCATTAATTTGACATAGGCAATAAAAGCGGTAGGGTTACCGCCCGGCTATGTAGAGCTTGCGAGATTTGCTTTAGTAAAACAGCGGCGAGACGGATAAGAAAGAGAGCTGCTAAATTATAATATTCGCGGGCGGTTTGGGATGATACTAACACGTCGAAATAAGATGCGATTTTCAACAGAAAATGCGGCTTTCAGCTTGGGGCGTGTGGATTTCGGTTGTCGATGTTGCGATATCGAAGAAGTAGTGTTTTAGTACTTTTGCATGTTGCCGTAAAATAATTACGGATGTCGTTGACTATATCCCGAAAACTGGTCTATACTGTAATTATGCGGGAGGTGCTATCATGCTCAAGCTATTTGAAGTGTCGGGGTATAAAAACTTCGATAAAAAAATAACGTTAGATTTCTCCGATGTTCACGACTATCAGTTTAATACGGAATGCATTAACGACGGATTGCTCGGGAAGATTTTAATATACGGGAAAAACGCGATCGGCAAATCGAATTTTTGTAAAGCGCTGCATGATGTCTATCAGCATATCCAATATGCACAGCCCGATGAATACGATCCGACATACTTAAATGTCGACAGCAAGAATGATTATGCGGAATTTCGATACGTGCTGTGGTTGGATAAGCATACGGTCGAGTATACTTACCGAAAAACCGCATATAAAAAGCTTGTTTATGAAAAGGTCATTATTAATGATAAGCTGTTGTTTGTAGTCGACAAACGCAACCCGCAGGACATGCAGATTGCTGGCTTAGAGGAATTGGCTCCTAGCTTAAATAAAAGCTTTGCAGATTTTGAGCAGGTCGATTGCGCATTAAATTATGTTGTTGCCAATACTCCGTTGAATTATTTGGATCCGCTGAAGCAGGCGTATGATTTCCTTCGGCTTAGCTACTTGGATTGTACGAGTGAAAGTTTGAAACGTACCGGCCGTTTCTTTTCTGCTCAAATTGTCGACCATCCTGAAATCCTGCCAGCGCTCCAAGAATTTTTGTGCGCAGCGGGCATTTGTGATACCTTGGCCATTTTAGAAGATCCGACAGGAAAGAAAAAATTATACTTTAATACGAATCCCGAGAAGCCGCTCCTGTTTGATGATGCTGCCTCAACCGGCACCAAGGCTCTGTGTACCTTTTTTTATATGTATTCTTTTCTCAGTGAATCGGAATTAACCGGCACTTTTATTTTAGATGAATTCGACGCGTATTATCACTACGAGCTCTCAGAAAATATCGTAAGAATGAGTAAGTCGCTTAAAAATATGCAGGTCATCTTCACCACCCACAACACCACCCTTATGTCCAACGACCTGATGCGGCCCGACTGCCTTTTCATTCTGACTAAAGACGGCTTAACGTCGCTTGTCAACGCAACGACGAGGGAACTTAGGGAAGGACATAATCTTGCGAAACTGTATATGGGTGGCGATTTCAATGTCTAGCGGCAGAATGCTCATAGTCGTTGAGGGTGAAGATCCGGATATTGCGCTGATGGAAAAGCTGCTAAACATCTACGGCATAGCCGTAAACCGCGATATCATCCCCTACGGCACCAACATCCATAATCTGTGCCGCTCATTGCTCCGTGAAAAAGATATTACCGACGTCGATTTGCGGCTCCATCTGCGCGAACACGAGAAGGATCCGGAAAAGAAAGCCATCTTTGAGCATAGGTTTTCCGAAGTCCTTCTAATATTCGATTTAGATCCACAGGATTCGTCTCTATCACGCAAAGAGCTTTTGAGGTTAACGAACCACTTTGCAGAATCGACCGAATCGGGCAAATTGTATCTCAACTACCCAATGATTGAGGCGTTTTACCATATGAAGAGTATCCCTGACGCGGACTATGACAATCGAACGGCGTCGCTAAAAGAGCTTAAAGCCAGGCAATACAAGCCGCGCGTCGACCGCGAGAGCCGTAACGGCAGGAAGCGCAGCCTATTTGCCACCGATAAAAATGAATGCGATTGTGTTATTCGGCAGAATATCGATAAAGCGTGGCTGTTAGCGACGGTATATCAGCAGGCGGAAGATATACGCGACAATGCTCCGTCGCAATCAGCGATATTGAGCGGTCAGTTGGACAAACTGAGCAGCGAGGGAGTTGTCTCGGTTCTTTGTACATGCCCGTTCTATATATCCGATTACAACCCGGATTTGATACGCCAGTATTCTGCCGCCGATAGCTCTACCAATACTTAACTAAGAAGTAAATGACGCAAAGGAATTTTTTCTATATGCCCAACGCCACCGTTACCGTACACAGGCTTCAAAGCCCACATCAGTCTTCCAGCTTTACCGAGTTCCAGCCGCTGAACTTAGCCTTGTGCGAGGAGCTTTTTTCGGCGGTCGCGGCGATTTTTGACGCGGCGGGGGGGGCGGGGCTGCTAAAAAAGAGCGGCGACGTTTACCTAAAGCCAAACGGTATCGATTCTAAGCCGTATGCGCATACCCGCCCGGAGCTTCTGGAAGCGGTTTTCCGCTACTGGAGGGAGCGGGGTGCGCGGCGGATATTTCTTTTTGAAAACGCGACCCAATCAAACTTTACCCGCATGGTCTTTGCCATTACGGGTTATAGCAAAATTTGCAGGCAATACGGCGTAAAGGAAGTCTACCTCGACGAAGAGAAGTCCGTGCGCTTTGAATTCAAGGGGCGTCTCCCGGCGGCGGAGAACAGCGGCGGATACTGCGGAACCACATTCGAAATACCGCTGTTTATAGTTGACAATTTGATTGAGCGAGCAGACGAGAACCTCTATATCAATCTGCCCAAGCTCAAAACCCACTCTATGGCCGGGGTGACTCTGGGCATAAAAAATCAATGGGCCTTTCCACAGCAAAACGACCGCCGGAGCGACCATAACTATAATTTGCCCCATAAGCTTGTGGACGTGCTGGGCTACATACAGCCGGATTTTACCCTAATAGAGGGCGTCGAGGGTACCGTCCACGGACACTATCCTGTAACGCGCTTCGCTGATGAATGCGTAAAGCCCTTTCGCGTATTGATCGGAAGCGATAACGTCGTCGCGGCGGATCTAGCCGGCGCGCGGCTATTCGGCCTTACGGCGGAGGATGTTCCGCACCTTGAGATCGCAATGGAGCGCGGGTACGGCAAGGACGTGAAGAGCTTTGAAGACATCGAGATAATCGGTGATATTTCAGATTTTGACGAAAAATACGAAACGGATCTGCTGCCAAAATTTCCGGACGACGTAACGGTTTTAAAAGGCAAAGAGCGCCTATGCCGCGAAGGCTGCAAAAACAATCCTTTGACGCTTTTACAGGTGCTGGCTTATGATTATGGCGGTAAGGGCGGATGGACTATGGTTATGGGCAAGGGCCATGATCCTGCCGAAATTGACGCCGTTATGGGCCGCGTATTGGTTATGGGGCGTTGCGCGCGCGCCGAGATCGGCGATAGGCTTATACGCCGGCTTGGCAAAAAGAACGTATATTTCAGTGGTCACTGCAACGATCTTTGCGCTACGCTTAACGCCATGTGCCATCTGATGGGCGTTAGTCCGCTAAAGCTCGCTCCTATGCCGTTTATTCAAGCGCTCGGGCTCTTTATGGCGTCAAAGCTGCGCGGCACCAAGGCAAATATCCCATTCCTGCTTGCGGATAAGATCAAAGCCGTTTGACGGCGTACCAGACGGTAATTAGAGGTGTCAAATGGGACTGGTATTCAACATTCAGCGCTTCAGTACAAGAGATGGCCCCGGCATCCGTACAACTGTCTTCCTAAAAGGCTGCAATCTCAATTGCGCTTGGTGCCACAATCCGGAAGCGATAGCTCCGCAGGCGCAGCTGCAATTCTTTTTCGAAAAATGCAGCCAATGCGGGCGCTGCGCCGCTGCTTGCGCCAAAGGGGCGCATGGCTTTAATGCGGGAGCGCATACTTTCAATCGCGAGCTCTGCAATGCGTGCGGCGCTTGCATAGAGAGCTGCTATTCCGACGCGCTCAGGCTGGCCGGTGCGGAGATGACGGCGCAAACGGTAATCGAAGTCGTCCTAAAGGACAAGCGCTTTTATGATCAATCGGGCGGGGGGCTTACCATATCGGGCGGCGAACCGCTGATGCAGCGCGGTTTTACGCTGGAACTGCTCCGGGCGGCGAAGGCTCACGGGATTCATACCGCAATAGATACGGCGGCGTTGGCCGAATTTTCCGTTTTCGAAAAGCTGCTTCCCGAGGCCGATCTGATTTTACTCGACATAAAGTGTATGGATCAACCGCTGCATAAGCGATTGACAGGCGCGAGCAACGAAATAATACTGGATAACGTAAAGAGGCTCGTAAAAATGAGAGTGCCGCTGATCGTTAGAATACCACTGATTGGCGGTATAAACGACGACGCGCAAAACGCTTCCGAAACAGCCGCAGTTCTTAGAAACGGGAACGTCCTAAAGGTGGAGCTTTTGCCATATCACAGCCTTGGCGTTTATAAAGCGTCGAGTATCGGAAAAACAATGCAAAAGTTTTTGACGCCGCCCAGCGAGCGTCTGGCCGCGTTTGCCGGCCATTTTAAATGTGAGGTTACGTATTAAAATCTAAAAAGGGGCGATGGACAATGACTGCATCTCAATTGATGGAGCGCGTGCAAGAGGATCTTCGCAAGGATTATCGTCTGACGTTCATGGAGCGGGTTCGCTTATTGCTGGAAACGGAGGATATGTTTACGGATAGCCCCCCGGCATTGCGATATGCGAGTACGCTTCGTCATATTTTATCCGGAATCTCAAAGCCGGTTCGCCCGGACGAGGCTATTTTGGGCTCGGTTAATGAAGAGATACCTTCGGAAGAGGAGCGGCTTGAGGTTGAGCGGCGGTATGAAATTTGGTGGGATATCCCGCTCGAAGAGATACAGAAAAAGATGCTGTTCTATTACTCCGACGAATGGCGCAAGTGCCGCGCTCCTTGGTTTATCAGCTTGGGGCATCTTGCTTTAGACTGGGAGTCGCTTATCGGGGAAGGGCTCGGGGGCTTGCGCGCGAAAGCACTAAAAAGGCTTGAAAACGAGACGGAATCCGCAAAGCGGTCTTTTTTGAGCGGAGCCGTCCAATGCTATGAAGCTATCACAGAGTATATTTTGAGCTATGCTCAAGCCGCGAAAGCCGCGGGCGCGCCGCTTCAGGGCGAAAGGCTAGAGCGCGTCGCTTCCGGACCGGCAAAAAGCTTCGCGGACGCGCTTCAGCTGATCTGGAGCGTCACGCTTGTAGCGCAGAAAGTATGCGGCTGCGGCGTTTTAAACTTTAGCCGTATGGATCAATACTTGTATCCGCTCTATGCTCAAGACACTGGGAGCGGCGTTTTGACGCGCGAGGCGGCTTTGGAATTAATACGGGAGTTCTATTTTAAAAATAACGAGATCATGGCCGCAATAGACCATATGTCCATCGAAACAACCGAAGTAAAGCATACGCTGGAGGTTACCTTCGACGACCCGAATTATCTTACGCTGGGGGGGCTATTGCCAAGCGGTGCTTCCGGTGTAAACGAGCTCTCCTATTTGATGGTACAAGCCGCGCATGAGCTTAGGCTGCGCAATCCGTTTATAGTGGTGCGGTACCATTCCGGTATCGACGGACGTTTCCTCGATAAAGTATGCGCGGCCATGCGCGATAACGCTACGCTCGTCATCTATAACGACGAGACGATGATCAAGGCGCTGAAAGAGTTTGGCGTCAAGGAGCCGGAAGTCTACGACTATGGCTTTTTCGGATGCAACGATCCCAACATTCCCGCGGAAGAAGGCGGCTTGAGACAGCTTTGGTTCAACCTTGCGAGGCCGTTGGAGCTGGTATTGAATAGGGGCGATTATCCGCTTGAGCCCAAAGGCGATAATGTGCAAAAGGACTGCGAATTTCCCCTGTACGACCGCATGACCAGCATAATGCGCGGCGCGTATTACGGCGTCGATATGGGCGATGTCGACGCGATTAGCGATATGGCAGAGTTCATGAGGCGCTATCGCGAACAGGTGCGGTATCTTATGCGGGAATTCCGCAAGGGATTTGAGCGGGATATGGCGCTGGAGCGTTCGCTAACGGACGGACGTATGCGCATTGAGGATTGCTTTCTTCGCGGCACGGTGGACGCCGCTAAAAGCTGGACGTTCGGCGGAACAAAATATCATAAAATCGTCAATCAAGCCGTGGGGCTCGCGACTGTGGCCGATAGCCTCTACGCGATAGAAAAACTCGTCTTCATCGATAAGCGCATGAGCATGAGCGAGCTCGCCGCCCTTTTGCGAAGCGATTACGCGGGCAATGATGAAATGCCGCTTTTCCTAAAAAAAAGAATCGATAAGTTTGGGAACGATCTGGATCATGTGGATCGCTATGCGGCCGAAATAGCCGATATTTTTGCCGGCGAGATGCTTTTGGCCAACGGCCCGGAATATCTGTATCAAATGTGGCCGACGATATCCTCCGACCGCGCGTTTACGCTAATGGGAACGTTTATCGGCGCGACGCCGGACGGCCGCAAGGCGCGAGAACCATTGAGTGAAAATCAGTCTCCGGCCGAAGGTATGGATGTATCCGGACTAACGGCGCTTTTGAATTCGGTTTCGAAGCTGCCGTTTAGGCGTATTACAGGGGGTCCGCTCAATATCCGCGTCCATCCGGGCTCCGTCGCGGGAGAGGAAGGCCTAAAGGCGCTTGCGGCGCTGCTGCGTACATATCTGGAGAGCGGTGGGATGCAAATCCAGATGAACGTCGTAGACGCCAAGACTCTTCGGGAAGCCCAGAAGAATCCTGACGCCTACCGCGGGCTTTGCGTCCGGGTTACAGGCTACAGCGCGTTTTTCACGCAAATGGGCAAGCAAGCGCAAGAGGAGTTGATCCGGCGTACGGAGCTGTGCAATTAGATAAACGCTGATCAACTGTAGGGGCGGATGGCAATCCGCCCGCAGATTAGGCTCGGGACGATTGCCATCGTCCCCTACATTCGCTTTAATCATCGTTTTCTTAGATTCGCGTTTTGATAGAGCGATAAATCGGCCTTACTGAAACTTGCCGATCGCGGCTGTCGCTTCTTCACAAAAGCGCATTATATGATCCCGGATAAAAGCATCCGGCGCAAGCGAGTCGTCCAATATCAGGGCCGTCATATCCATGCCAAAGCTGCAAGTGACGACCTCGTCGCATTCCCTCGGCGCATAAAACGTGGCGTTTGCGCGCCGCCGTCCAAGCGCCGCTAAGTCGAAGCGCTTTTTTGGCGTACATTGCGAAGCGTAGGCCGCAATCAGCGCCCGCGCCAGCTTTGGCTTTGACGACGTATCCATCAAAAGCTTATCCGCGTCGCAAAGCCAGTCTAAACTCCGCCACACCTCGCAGCCATAGAGCTTTTTGGGGCGCACGTCTTTCGGCAGAGCGCGGATGGCCTCTATAACGCGCAGAGAAACGGCTAAATGCGTTTCGTGCTTATCCGCGAGGTTATGAGTATAGACCTCATCGGGGGCGCAGCGCTCCAGCAGCGCGACTATATCGGCAATTGCATCCTTTGTATTGCGAACGCGCTCGCTGCTGTATTCCAGCTGGGCTACGAACGAATAGCGCCCAATTTCGGCGGCTTTAAGCTGCTCCGCGGATCTATCGGCGTGGATTTGCTCGTTGGTATAGTTCCTGTATTTACCCGAACGCGGAGCGCCACCACCGTCGGTTAATATGACGGCGGAAAACCATTGATCCTTGGAGTCATAACATTTTGCGATAGGGCCGTACGCCATGATTTCGCCGTCGTCTTGATGCGCGGCAATGCACAGCGCGGTCGTTCTTTTCAAAGCCTCGTTAACGCTAGCCCTATCAGGCACAAATATGTTGGCCTGTTCGTTTTTGAATTTCAAAATATCTGTTCTCCCATTTTGTACTATTGCCCGAATAAATGCAGCACTTCTTTTTTATACGGCAGGCTGGCGATTATGCCCGGACGGGAAACGGCGATTCCCGATATGGCAACGGCGAATTCCGCCGCGCCGACACAGCTTCTGCCTTGCACGACGCCCGCCGCAAACGCGGCGTTGAACGCGTCGCCCGCGCCCGTTGTGCTCACGACGTCTACCTTGCTTGCCTGTATGGAGGTAAACGCGCCGCCGGAGGATATCGCCGCGCCCTTTTCGCCCAGCGTTATGACGACATTTTTCGCGCCTTTTTCATGAAGCTTTTGCATAGCTAAACGCACGTCGAGCGGCTCCGAAGGATCGGCGTCCGTAAGAATAGCCGCCTCCGTTTCGTTCGGCGTGATATAATCCACCTTGCGAAATAATTCGTCCGGCACGAATCTGGCGGGCGCCGGATTATACACGATAGGGATCCCATGGCTATGACCGATTTCAACCGCCTTTAAGAGCGCTTCGGTCGTGATTTCGTTTTGCAGCAGCAA
This sequence comes from Christensenella sp. UBA941, assembly GCA_002293365.1. Lineage (GTDB taxonomy): Bacteria > Bacillota > Clostridia > Christensenellales > UBA941 > UBA941. The sequence goes on from DBDD01000251.1 coordinate 16,877, forward strand.
TATTTCGCTTTTTATGATGGTTTCGGCGTGCGCCTCGATATCCGCCGGAGTCACGCTGCGGATCGCCCCGGGATACACCATGACAAGGCTTTCCTTTAGCGCAGTGTTCACAACGAACGCGCACGCCGTCTTTTGACCGGGATATACGATTATTCGGCGCTCTTCAATTTGTTCATCCTTTAGGTACGCGTCGCACAAAGCCCCGAACTCGTCGTCGCCAACGGCCGTTATGAAAGCGACGCTCTCGCCGAGCCGGGACGCCGCGACGGCTTGATTATACCCCTTTCCGCCCGGCTCCGTTTCCAGCCCCAGCCCCTCCACCGTTTCGCCGGGAAAAGGGAACCGGCTGACGTCCATCAACAAAGAAAAACCGTAGTGGCCAATTACTGTGATTCGCCCCATAAAACATCCTCTGTTCAGTTTAATAGACCAAGGAGCGTATCGGCTATTGCCAATACGTTCCTTGGGTTTTTGCTCCTTTTGTGCTGGCCCATAGGCGCGCCGGGCGCTTATGGGAGCATGCGTGTTGTTCTAAATCTAGGCCAGCCCGCGTACTGACGGAAGCCCTCCGCGTAAAGCGCGCCGCATTGCAATCCGCGATATTTGGAATTCGTACGCGCGAAATCGATAAAATCGATGTTGTCGTGCTCCAGCATCCATTTCACTTGGCTCTCGTGACAGCTGAGCGCTTTCAGCTTTAATTCAATCGTTTCCGTGATATCCACGTACTCCGTGGGGATAAAGCCGATACCCGCCAGCGTATCCATGTAAAACAGCGGCGCGATTGTACCGTATGCCTCTGCCGCGGATACGATATGCGGTATGGATGAGCCGAAGCTCGCGTCGAAGGCAAGCCGGCTCGCCTGCTGATGGTCGCGCATATAGTCGTCCGGATTGTGGGTAATGATAACGTCCGGCTTCGTATCGCGAATCACTTCGATAAGCTTCTCCGCGATTTCTTTATTGCACGCCTCAACTTGCAAATCGCTCACGTCGAGCGTGCGATATTCAGCGCCGATTACTTGCGCGGATCGCGTTGCTTCCGCGACGCGAATCCTGCGCAAGTCGTCCGGCATGATTTCTACGTGCCCCAAATTTCCGTTCGTTATCGAACACGTTACCACATTGTCGCCTCGCGCGGCATACCTGGCTAATGTACCGAAGCAGGCGATTTCCAAGTCGTCCGGGTGACACCCGACTGCCAATACGTTCATCTTTTCATGTTCCTCGCCTGGATCAAGTCACGGTAATACCGCCGTCCGCTACGATAATCGCGCCGTTCAGGTAGCTTCCCTCGTCGCTCGCCAGGAATAAAGCGATATTCGCGATATCCTCCGGCTGCCCCCATCTGCGCACCGGCGTTTTCTGAGTTAGAAACTGATTCTCGTCGAACGTCGGCTTGTTCAAGTCGCTCTCGTAAATCATGGGCGTGTGAATGGCCGCGGGCGCGATGCAGTTGGTTCTTATGCCGTCGGGTCCGTACTCCACGGCCATGGCCCTCGTTAGGGAGATTGCGCCGCCCTTTGAAACGCTGTACGCGTCGCAGTTGGGAATGCCGATGATGCCGCAGCTCGAAGACGTATGGATGACGGAGCCGCCGCCTCTTTTCCGCATTAGAGGTATGGCCGCCTTGGAGCAATACATCGTGCCGAATAAATTGACCCGCAATATTTGCTCCATAACGTCCACGTCCAGCGCGTCTATGGGCGCGTCCTTCGTTCCCGAAAAAACGGACGCGTTGTTGTATAAAACGTCCAAGCCGCCGTATTTTTGGCCGATGAGGGCAAAGACGCTTTCAACCTGCTCCCATTTCGATATATCTACGCCCATGTATTCCGCTTGGCCGCCTTCTTTAAGAATAGCGTCCCGGACCTCAATGCCCATAGCCTCGTTGATTTCGAGAATTATTACGCTTGCGCCCTCTTTAGCGAACCTTTGCGCCGCCGCCCGGCCAATCCCGCTTCCCGCGCCGGTGATTGCCGCGATTTTATCTTTTAGCCTCATACATCCTATCCTCCATTATCTAAAAAAGATTTTAATTGCACTCAACTTCCAGCGGGCCCGCCAGATCGTTTATGAAGAACAGCCTGCCGGGCAGCGTGGGCATAAAGCTTGCTGGTATCCAAATATCCGGACGATAGCGCAAAGTAACCCAAAGCGACATGCCTTGCCACATCATACCGCGCTCGTAGCAGCCGTCACAGCCGCCTATGATCCAGTCCGACTGCAAGAATAGGCCGGGGCCTATCGTATTCGCGAAGGCAGGCACCTTCGTGGTACGGCTTTTGAAGCTATGCAGAGCGTTCTGCTCTATCGTCAGCGGATGCAGCTTCGCGCCCAAGCGGTGCGTCTGTGCACGCCATTCCTCTTCGCCCGAAAACTCCCCGGCGAAATGCGGCTCCCAAAACGCGATATGGAATACCCGCCCGACGCCGAAAACCGTAACAAGCTCGGCGCCTTGCGCTTTTAGCTCGGCGATTTTTTCAGCATAGGTCGGCAGGTTGTCCTTGGTAGCGAAATTGCGCTGATCCTCCGGTACGGTCAAGCTGCCCAACGGCCCGTAGAACGCTTGCTCCATGGCGTTCATGAAGGAGGCGCTGTCTTTCCCGTCCAGCGTATTGCCGTTCTCGTCGCTCCATTCATCCATGTTAAATCCGTATACGTGGGAGCAGTCGACTTTCCAAGCGCTAAGGAAGTATACCGCCCACTCATACATGCCCATAGGACCGACGGGCAATATCATAGCGAGTTTTTTGCCGGCGTCTTTGGCGGCCTTGATAGCCAGCGCGATTTCGTGACCCATCTTCGCGCCGAACGATACGTTATCCGCGCACGCGACCGGCAAGAACCCCTCGTGCCAGAAGTCCTGTCTTTGTAATATTTCCTCCGGCGCGAAAGCGCAGCAGTCGTCAATGCGCTTTAAATCCCATCCCGCCGGATAGAAGCGCTCCATATTGGAGTTTTTTAGCGTAGAAAGCAAATCCATATCGCATACCTCGACTTTCAATCTTCGGTATCCGCCCGCCCGTTCTAATACTTAACGTTTACGGGCATGCGGTTTGCGGCGGATTCCAGCACAGCCAGCAGGGCCAGCGAAGTGTTTGCGGAATCCTCCAGGCTGACAAGGAAGGGTTTTCCGTCTATCATCCTATCGATAAAGGAGCGGATGCTCTCATAAGCGAAGCCCTTCACCCAGCCGTCCACTTTGTTGCGCACCAATACGTCCGGCGTTATTACCTTGTCTTCCGTTACCTGCTGGATCATTGTATGGCTAGAGCAATCCATATTGATCATGCCCTTTGTGCCCAGCACCGTATATTTGATGTCGTTGATGCAGGTATTCGCGTTGGGGGTGATCCAGCCGTTTTCCATTTGCGCGACGCAGCCGTTTTCGAATTCCAGCGTGGTTAGGTACATATCCGGCACGTCTACGCCCAAGCCCTTTAAAATCCCCTCGCGCGCTACGGAGTAGACGCGGGTAACCTTGCTGCCGAGCAAATATTGAAGCGTATCCAGGCTATGGCTGCCCAAGAACCACAGTATGGAGGACTGCGCCGCCCAAGGCAGCATATCCGTGGCGACCCATTTCACGTCGTTAAGCCGCGCGTAAGCGCTGTACATATCGCCAAGCTCGCCAGCGTCAATCGCCTGTTTTGTCGTGTCGATCGCCGGATTCCAGCGGTTGTGCAAGTCTACCATTACGCGCACGTTGTTCTTCTCTATGGCCTCAACCATGTCGAGAACGTCTTTACGCGTCGTGGCCAGCGGTTTTTCGATCAGCATGTGTTTTTTCGCGTTTGCGCAAGCAATCGCTATATCGGCGTGTAAAAAGTCCGGCGTTACTATGGCTATCGCGTCGCAGTTTGCCTTTTCCGCCATTTCCTTATAGTCCGTATAGATTTCCTTTACGCCGAATTTCGCTGCCAACGCTTCGGCCTTTGCCCTGTCCTTATCGCATACGGCAACCGTTTCCGCAAAAGCGTGGTCGTTGTATATACCGGCATGAGTCTCGCCCCATGTGCCCGCGCCTACAATACCCATCTTTAGTTTTTCCATTTTATCTATCGCCTTTCTATATTTATTCCGCTAATACGGCTTCTTCCCGCTCGCGGAAATATGTCGTTGCGTCATTTACTTGCTTGTCCAGCCACGCGCCGTCGTGCACATTATCCAAAAGCGCCCGGGCGCGGCGGCCCAACCCAATCGGTTCACCTGTGACAAACCGTCCGTCCTGATTATATCCGATTAAATACAGCGCGCGTATAATAGTATCGAGATCCATAGAACCGTAGCCAATCGGTTGACGGTTGCTGTCGGCCATATGCAGGTTGACGAGATAATCGCCCGCGTCCAAAATCGCTTGGCCTATGTGCTTTTCTTCGAGCATCATATGGTATACGTCCCCATTTATATGCCCGACGCCCTCTCGGCCAATATCGCGTATTAGCCCGATGGTTTCTTCTATCGTGTTGATCATAGGGGTTTCCCCCGCGTTAATGGTTTCGAACGCGCAGAGTACATTGCTCTCTAAAAATAAGTCCGCCAAATCTCGTAGGGCAAGTACGGCGCGCTGATAATCCGTCGCGTTATACGGCTGTGTAACGCCCGTAGAGCCAGGCACGACAAGCAAATACGCCGCGCCGATTTCTTTGCACAGCGCTAATTCGTTAACGACGTACTCCTTTGCCCTGTTTCGTATGAACCGGTCGGGGTTTGTAAAGCAGTTTTGGTCGTAAAATAAGCCGCATACTCCCGAACACTTTACGCCATAGTCCTTAAATAGCTTATTAAGCTTAACGGGATCGTAGCGCTCGTACGCGCCGCCATATATCCCGCCGATTTCCACATAGCCGAGAGAATAGCGGGCCAGCCTATCCAACGATTTTTCTATATCCTCAAGCCCGAAAAGGCAGCTGTTCCAACCGAGATTCAGCCTTCTTTTAAGCTTTTCCGGATTTTTTGCTTTTAGCAGGCTGAATTGTGAGCGAATCGCTTCATCTATTTCCTGATATTTTTGCATGACGTTATCCACCCCAATATACTTTCGCTTTAATCAGCGGCAAGCCGTTTTTCGGGCGGCCCTTCGGCCGCCCGGCATGGATCCGTTTAGAAGCTGTAGTTATCTACGTTGCTCGCATCGAACACGATGCTGGGAACGTAAGCTATGGTTTCGCCCTCGGCGACGGTAATCGTACCGCCAAAGCCGAAGTCTTGGCCGTTTACGGGCAGTGTGCCGTTGTTGATGTAATCGATCGCCGCTTTAACCGCTACGTAGGACATAGCCGCGGGATCCCACAGGATGAGCTCCGGTATGGTTCCGTTGTGGATGTAATCCGCGTTCATGGACGGCATGCCGATACCGGTTACGACAACCTGCCTGCCGGCGGCTTCCACCGTGCTTGCCGCCGCGGGAATGTTGCCCGTGGATACGCCCGCGATGCCCTTCAGGTTCGGGTAGGTTTGCAGCAGGTTCTCTACCTGCGAAACGCCCTTCTGGAAGTCTTCATCGCTCGCTTCAAGCGCGACAACCTGGATTGCGGGCCATTCCTTCAAGCGCTCTTCGATAGCCGCCGCGCGCCTGTTCAGTATTTCCTGGCCAAGGCCGCCGGTCATCAAGGCGACTTCGCCTTCGTAGTTGATGGCCTTCGCAAGGCTTTCGCCTATTGCCGCGCCGCTCTCTTCAGCGTTGGCGGCCGTGGTGCAGAACAGTCTGGTGCTGTCGGGCGCATCGAGGTCAAATGTGAACACCGGGATGCCCGCGTCGGTCGCTTTCTGGAAAACCGGCTTAATCGCTTCGCTGTCGACTGGCGCAACAATAAGAGCATCCACCTGCTGCGTGATCATATCTTCAATGATCGTAACCTGCTTGTTGATGTCCTCCACTGACGGCCCGTTAAACATAACGTTTACGCCGAAATCTTCCTGCGCTTGGCTGGCGCCCACGGCGCACGTCTGATAATACGGATGGCCGATCGTTTTGGGTACCATTCCAATAGTCATTTTGCCTGGCGCGGCCGGCTCTGCGGCCGGCGCTGGCGCTG
>DBDD01000120.1 GCA_002293365.1 Christensenella sp. UBA941
CTGCAACTCCGACACCAAATGCCGAACACCGCTTGGAATACGAATACGATGAAGAACTGCGCGGCATTGTAATCACAGGTTATTATGACATGCCCGCGAATAACGTGGACTTGGTTATACCTGAAACGATCGACGGAGAGCAAGTCGTGTCGATTGGTAATCAGGCGTTTGCAGACTGTACAGGCATAAAGAGTGTAACGCTGCCCGACGGCCTGACGAAGATAGATTATGCCGCGTTCAGAGGCTGTACAAATTTAACCAGCGTGGCGATACCGGATAGCGTAACTTTGATCGATTGGCGCGCGTTTGAGGGCTGTACGGGCTTGGCCAGCATAGCGATACCGGGCGGCGTGACAGCGATTGGCTGGAATACATTCGTAGGCTGCACTAGCCTAGCCCGCGTAACGATTTCGGACGGCGTAACGGAGATTGGCGAGAGCGCGTTCGAGGGCTGTATGGGATTGTCCAATCTTTCGATGCCCGATAGCGTAACGCTGATCGACGATCGCGCGTTCTATAATTGCTCCAGCTTGGCAAGCGTTACGATACCCGCCGGCGTAACACGGATTGGCACGGAAGCCTTCTCCGGGTGCTTAGCGTTGGAAGGAATTACCGTCGCCCCGGACAATCCAGCGTATACCGATATTGACGGCGTACCGTTCAGCAAGGACAAAACCGCTCTTTTGTTATTCCCTTCCTCCAAAGGTGGATCATATGACATTCCTGACAGCGTGACAACGATCAAACCCGAAGCATTCGCGAATCGTCCCTCTTTTGATAGCGCGGCGTTGGAGCGCATACGCGATATAGCCGGGCTGAAAGCGGATTTGGTTCGGGCGTATATCGAAGAGATAAACGCGTATGAAGATGCTTACCCTGAAGATCGCACGGTGATAGGAATCTTCAGGTTGGATTATGACTTAATCTATCTGGACGAAGACGATACGCCGGAGCTGGTGATAGGCCAATAATGTCGTTTACAATAGGGATGTTGATAGAGCCGGAGACGACACGTATGAATTCTATGGCAAAGTTAATAAAGACTATGATATCGAATCGCATTATGATGAATCGTTAGAGATCCACCTTGATGAAAAGAGCAATAAATACAGATATTATTACGGCGACAAGGAGATAACGAAAGAAGAATACGACTCGTACAGCAAGGAAGGCGTCTACGAAGAAATTAGAGGCAGCGTGAGAGCTTCGGCTATCTTGGCGTATCTGGAGGCGGTCAAGCTGCCAGAGTAGGCTCAACGCGGCATATACAAAGCAGGTAATCGAAAGGAGCTTCTACCATGCAAGCCACGCTGGCGCGCGCGGCCGAGGATAGGCCATGGCTAAAATACTTTGGCTCTACTCCGGCCGAGATACCCGTACCGGAAATCTCGATGTACGGGATGATCCTTGAAACCGCGAAAAAATATCCCGACTATCAAGCTATCGACTATATGGGTACGAAGTTCACATTCGTGGAATTCATGCGTTTGATCGACTCCGCGGCTAAAGCATTGACTGCGCTGGGCGTAAAAGCGGGCGATACCGTTACGCTCAGCATGCCGAATATCCCCAATACACTTGCGCTCTTCTACGCGCTGAACAAGCTCGGCGCTCGCGCCGCTATGACGCACCCGCTTTCGACAGACGTCGAGCTAACGCACTACGTAGAGCAGACTGGCTCGCGCTTCGCCGTCACATGCGACCTGTTTTTCGGACGCTTTGAGCAAATGCTAAAGGACGGCAAGCTCGAAAAGCTTGTAATCGCGCATATCTCCGACTATCTGCCCGCCGTAAAAAAGGCCGGCTTTAAAATTACAAAGGGCCGCAAAATCAACAAAATCCCCGAGCGGGACGATGTCATTAAATGGAAGGATTTCCTGAAATCCGGCGTAAAGATACACTCGGCTTCAAATCCGAAGGATTCAAGGGAAGGCTCCGTCGTGCTCTTTTCCGGAGGAACTACGGAGCTGCCCAAGGGCATATTGCTTTCATCATATAATTTCAACGCCCTAGCCGTCGCGGCGGAGGCGATAACGGGTTTGTCGCCCGGCGACAGCATCCTCGCGATCCTGCCTGTTTTCCATGGCTTCGGTCTGGGCCTTTGCGTACATACCTGCCTATGCGCCGCCGCGAAGGTCGTGCTCGTGCCGGAGTTTTCCGCGAAAAAATATATAGCGAACCTTATAAAGCACAGGCCGACGTTCATCGCGGGCGTACCGACGCTCTTCGAGGCGCTCATGCGCGACGAGAACTTCGCCAAAGTCGATTTTTCGCGGCTAAAGGGCGCGTATTCCGGCGGCGACAGCCTCTATCCGGGTATCAAGCGCCGCTTCGACAAGATGATCATGGCCCAAGGCTCCAAGGTCGGCTTAAAAGAAGGCTACGGATTGACGGAAACCGTCACGGCTTGCGTTATTTCGCCGGATGCCTACCGCGAAAACTCGATGGGCCTACCGCTGCCGAATATTCTATGCAAAATCTGCGAGCCGAACACCGAGAACGAGCTGCCATACGGCGAAGAAGGCGAAATCCTGGCGACGGGGCCGCAGCTTATGCTCGAATACATTGATGCGCCCGAAGCGACGACAGAGGCGCTGAAGGTTCATTCGGACGGCCGCATTTGGCTGCATACGGGCGACCTCGGCACGATGGACGCGGACGGGTACATCTACTTCAAAAACCGAATCAAGCGCGTTTTGAAGGTTTCCGGAATGTCCGTATACCCCGTACAAGTCGAGCAAGTTTTAGAGAACCATCCTCTCGTATTCAAGGCATGCGTTATAGGCGTTCCGGACGACTATCAAATGACCAGCGTGAAGGCGTTCTGCGTATTGAACGATAAATCAGCCGATAAAGAAAAGGCCAAACAGGAAATATTGGCGCACTGCCACAAGCACTTGATCAAATGGAGCGTCCCGCGCGAAATAGAATTCCGCGACGCGCTCCCGCAGACGCTCGTCGGCAAGGTCGCGTATACCAAACTCGAACAGGAGGAGGCGAAGAAAAGGGAAGCGTATCAATGAGCGAATTGCGTTTTATAATGCCTTCAAGAAAAACTCATTCAGTTGCTCCATAAACGCATCATCGAGCTCCAAATACTTGTCTTTATCCACCGGGCCATGGTACGACAACGCGTCCGCAGTTTTCCGATATTCAAGTGCGTCTTCCGTTAAAAAGTAGCCGTAATGCCCCGCGTCTATCGATATGAACGTACAGTCCGGATTTCGGATTAACCCGCGCTTGGCATATACCGGGCTGTCTCCGCCGTAGTATACGTCGTCGGAGGCATTGATCACCAACACGGGAACACCCTTGGCGGCGTTAATTCCATCTATCGCGGAAAGGTTCTTATCTTCGCCGTATTGCAAGTCAATAAACATATTGGTAAATGGCGAAAGCGGCGTATGAAAGACGCCCGTAAAGCGCTCGACCGAATAGCTCCACTGCTCCTTTGGCGTATCGAACGCCGAAGCGACGATCGCCGCCTTGACGTCATGCCCGTAGTTAAGCACAGCCGCGCTGGCGTATCCGCCAAGGCTGTGGCCAAACAGCATAACGGGCAACTCATTAAGCCGATCATCCGCCTCCGCGAAGCTTAGCACGGCATCAAGATCGTGGACTGACTGCGAATAACCGCCCATAGAGCCGCCTTCGCTATTATAACAGCCGGTAAAGTCGTAACAAAGTACCGTCCAGCCTGCGTCGACGAAATATGTTATTTCAGGGAGCTTTACGTCGCTTGAATCGCGGTGTCCGGGGCTGACGACAATCAGCCCCCGGCCTGAGCCCATGCCGTAGAGATAGCCAACAAGCGTATTGTCACCCGAAGAAATGTTGATTTGCTCCCTAGGATATTGACCGCTGTAGTCTTCGTAAACGGGCATGCGGCGCGAATCATACATGTCGTAATCCGCGCGGCTGAAAACGACGCTATGCGCTATAGCCAGCCCGATAAAGCAGATTATTATTAAAAAGGCGACTACGCTGGTTATCCAAATCAGCGTTTTCAGTACGCGCAGCATGGCGGCCTCCTATTTAATCTTCTCGGCGGGCGGCTTTGCCAGGTTCGTCATGATAACGCCTGCCATTACGAGCGCGCCGCCTAAAAACGCCGTTACAGGAGGCATTTCGCCCAAGCCCCAATAACCCATGAAAAACGTGAGCACGGGCGTTACAAACATATAATTCGTAACATCGCCGATGCGCTCGGATTTGCTTAAGGCGTAAGTCCAAAGGATATAGGCTATTGCCGCGGGAAATATGCCCAGATATACGAGCGACAGAATGCGCCCTAAAGGCGCGGCGACAAGCTCCGGAATGGCGCTAGGTACAAACGGCAAAAGGAAGAACGTCCCGATAAAAATACTGTAGGCCGTAACTTGCAGCGGCGCGTAGCCGCGCTTTAGCAGCGCCTTCGTTATAAGAAAATATACCGCCGAAACAAGCGCGCCGAGCAGCAGCCATATTATGCCTGCATTAATTATAAATTCGCCCTCGCCAAGGCAGATTACGGCCACGCCGGCAAAGGCGGCGATAAACGCGATCCACTTGGTTCGGCCCATCCGCTCCTTGAAAGCGAAAATCGCCAGCACGGCTGAAATAACGGGCGCAAGAGCGATTATCAGGCTGGATACCGTCGCCGTAACCGCCTGAGAGCCGATGTTGAAAAAGATCATGTACAGCGTAAAGCCCGATAGGCCCGAACCGGCAAACCAGCCAAGGTCACGCAATTTCGGCGGCTTTACGCGCTTTATTATTACATAAGGAATCAGCGCGAGCGACGCGAAACAAAAACGCAGCGAGGCGACGGAAAGCGGCGCGAAATACGCCACCGCCGCGCGCGTAAAGACATACGCCGACGCCCATAGCACGATAGTCACACTCGCGAGAACGTTGCGCGCTACAGCTTGGTTTTTCATGAGAAATATTCAACTCCCGAACGGAACAGCTTTTGGTCGTATTCGCCGGGTACGTTTTTAAACGTGTGCGCCCCGAAACGCTCGGTATGGCCCATCTTGCCAAAGACGCGGCCATCCGCGGAAGAAATGCCCTCAATCGCGGCAAACGCGCCGTTCGGGTTAAACGCGATATCCATACTTGGCGCGCCCGCATAGTCTACGTATTGCGTCGCGACCATGCCCTTTTCGAACCACGCCTTAACCGTTTCCCCGGAAGCCGCCAGCCGCCCCTCTCCGTGCGAAAGGGCGACGCTGTGGATTTCGCCAGGTTCTGACTGCATAAGCCACGGCGACAGCGTACTGGTTATGCGCGTCTTCACTATGCGCGAAATATGCCGTCCCAGCGAGTTAAACGCGAGCGTCGCGTCCTGACCCGTTTGTGGGCGTACCTCGCCGTAGGGCAAGAGCCCTGTCTTTATCAGCGCCTGGAAGCCGTTGCAAATACCGAGCATCAGGCCGCCATTACCAAGCATCTCGTTTATAGCGTCCGCGACGCGCCCGGAGCGCAGCGTCGCGGCGATAAACTTGCCGGAACCGTCCGGCTCGTCGCCCGCGGA
>DBDD01000255.1:0-4645 GCA_002293365.1 Christensenella sp. UBA941
CGGTTCGTCCGTGGCACCATCCCAAAACGGCCCTTATACCAACCGTTGCCCAGCCAAATCTCGATCCGATTATTCCGTTCGATTAAAGTCGTAATGTCGATGGACAGTAGCTCGACACATTCGGAATAATCTCCGAAAAATGGGGTGAGCAGCTCGTCCCCGGCTTTGAGCCCATTTATATACGCCTCGAACAAGCCGAGACCCGAAATATAAAGCGTGGCGTGAACCACACCCTTTTCACATGTAAAATCGTGGTATAGAATGGGATGGCGTTCCACGTTAGTACGAGGGGATATCCACTTAGCTAATATATTGTCTGGTCTATCCAAATTCACACCTCAATTATAAAAACAGACTTATTCCAACCCGCTTTAGCGCTCGCCGCACTCCCAGTTTCTGACTGCTCGCTGCATTAGCAATAAGGTAGCCAGCTTTTCGCGCTCCAGTGAACCATCCGCATTGGCTGCGTCTACCATTTCGGGCGTATAGCCTATGTTCCCGGAATCGAACGCGAATTCAAAATAGCCGTGGAACATATCCTTTGCTTCATAGGTCTGAACACATACGCCCGCCGCCTCCAGCTTTTCGGCATACTCCGCCGCTTCAGGCGCTAAGTCATCGTATTCGGCGATAAAGATAACTGCGGGCGGAAGCGCCTTGATAAGCTCATCCGGCGCAAACAACGGCGACGCCAGCGGCTCCTTCCGGTTTGCTGGGTTAGGCAGATAAGCCCGTTGGAAGTAGGTATTAATTTCATCGGCCGGTGTATTTCGCAGCATCTCGGGATTTTTGGACTTGGCCAACGGAAGGGTATCATTGTCGACCAAAGGATAACATAACAGCTGAAGCCCGATGCTCCTGTCGCCGCGCAGGGCACGTTTGAGGCAAACGGCTGCTGAAAGGTTAGCGCCCGCGCTGCTTCCCATTACCGCCGCTTTATCCCGCGCAAAGTCGTGAGGGCTATGATTGAGATAGTACCCGATGACTTCATCAGCGTCGTTAAGGGCTGCCGGAAACGGATTGGCCACGCCCTTGCGGTAATTCACCGATACGACGTTTATGTGCAGATGGTTTCGCAGCGCATCCCATAGGCCGTCATTAAGCGCGTGCCCTCCAAACACAAAGCCGCCGCCGTGGAAAACAAACAGGATCGGAGCGCCGGAACGTCCGGCAGGATAAAAAATCGTCTCGATAGCGCGATCTCCAAGCTCCACGGTTTCTCTTACCCCGGATACGCTTACCGATTGGTTCGCGGCTTGATTTTGAGCCACGATCATTTCAACTACGCGCTCAATATTCTGTGGCATGCTAATTATTCCTTATGAGCGCCCGGTTTCTTTCCGCCGAAGCTTTGTAATAACCTGCGCCCAATGTTTTTGCCTTGTGCCGTTACGACGCTGAATACGAACATGAATACGCCCGTCATCGCTATTGCCAGCGACGCACCGAATTCGGCGGTAAAGCTTGCTTTCAATCCAAAGGACATCAGGCAAAGCGTAAGCGCGCCGACTATCATCCCGATCGTGTCACCGCAAAAAGGAATGAGCGCCAGCCCGATGAATACTGGCAGTATATTGGAGAATAGCTCGCCCACCGTCTGCAACGACGAAAAGGCGCCTGTTAGGCTCTTTGTCGAAGCGTAAATCAAGGACGCCAGACCGAAAAGCAGGCCGCTGTATATATAGGACGTGAACACATTCCGCTTTTCTTGTATCCCTATGCTGACGGCGACACTCTGTCCATTCGCAAGAAGAACCGCCCGCTTGCCTGTCGTAGTGAAATAGCTGTAAAACACGCTGATCATCACGCTCATCAGCAATGGAACCAGCACCAGCGGAAATTGTGAAAACACTTTTAGCGACGCTACTCCGGTTATGTTGATGCCTGCGCCGTTGTATATCAGGCAGGAAACGGCTTCATACAGGAGCGTCATACCTATAGTAACGATGACTATAGGCATACGGCCATATATGTATACTGCGGCTACGAGCAGGCTGCATATCATGGACACGCCAAAGCAAAGCAGTATGAACACCAGTATGTTGTTGCCGTTCTCTACAGCCGCGTTGCCTGCAATAATGGCAGCGAGCAGCATTATAGCTCCCCCTGAAAAGTCAAAACGCCCGCCCTTGAACTGCAAACCGATTCCAAACGCACAGGTTGCCGATATCCCGATGTCCACCAACAGGCTGCGCCACATCGTCCAAGTGCCGTAATACATCTTGCCGTGGCTATAACACAGCGCCATCATAATCAGGTACATGGCAGCCGGCAGCGCGAGCGCGCCCGCTATTCGCTTTGTTATACTCATCGTTTTCATATTTATACACCCCGTTCAACGTATCCGCTTGCGGAGATATCGCCGCAAGCGGAAATTCTAAACTCAGCTGTACGACGCCACCGATACGCCCTGAACCGCCTCTATCAGATTCGACTGAGTGGCGCTTTCATTGAAGCGCGTTAGGTGCTGCTTGATTTCCTCCCAGCTCATAGCCGCGTCCTCAGGGGAGGCGGAGACAATGATTGAATTGTTCAGCACGGCGTCCCTCTGCTCTGCGGTTTCAATGAAGAGATACGGCCCATCCACCTGAAGCGGCTCGAAATCCGAGGAAGGCTTGCCCTGCAAGGCGTTGTCCATCACCACCATCGAGTAAATACAGGATTCCACTGCTGGGGCATATACAGCGCCGATAAGCCCGTCGATAATCTCCTTCTCAAAGCCGGGTTCGCTGCTGAAACCGCCAGTAATCATCTTTACGTTAGGGTTCATCGTCCCGGCGTCCACCGCGTTCTTCAGCGCTGGATAAACGAACTGTATGCCATCCGCCAGCACTACAATACAATCCAAGTCCTGATGCGCCGACTCCATAAAGTAATTGTCATCCACGGCTGCAAACATCAAAACCTGCGCATCGCCGACAATTTCAATTTTGTCCGCATCCGCAGCCGACTGATTATAAGCAGCTATTTCGCCGCGCAGCACAGCGTCGGCAGCCGCGAACTGCGGGAACGCAAACGGCGGGAACATCATGGTGGCAACCTTTTTAAAGCCGTTTTTTAATACATAGTCAGCGTGCAATTTACCTATGTCGCTGCCGCTTATCAGCGCGTTGCCAATAGTGCCCAGAAACTTATCGTTCTCCAGCAGATCGGCATAGAGCCCGCCCTCGCCATACACTTCGTTTAGGTCTATCGACGTGCCCACAACATACAGGTCGGGATACTCCGCCATCATTTCAGAAACGCCGCCACTCTGGCTGACGATGAGCCCTACGACATCATCCGTCATGGCATTTTGCACGGCCTGAAGATTGGCTGCGGGGTCGTTGCTCATATCGCCGTATACGACTGATATGCTGTAGCCGAGCTCTTTGCCCATCATTTCGAACATTGCCACGGCAGCTTCGTGCTCCTTGCCCGAAGTCATAGAAGAAAGGTAGATGAGCGTACCGCCTTGTGCCGGAGCCGCTGCTGCTGCTGCTGGGGCGGCAGGTGCATTCGCGGCAACCGATTCAGCCGGTTCCGAAGACGGCGCGGCGCAACCCGCAAATACGGCGGCAAGCATTAAAAGTGTCAGAGCAAGCGCGATTGACTTTTTCATTAAATTGTCCTCCTAATTTATTCACAACGCTTCTCGCGGTGAAAATCATGTTTGCGACATCCCGGCTAAACGTATTAGCGCGGCAGTCTGTCGCCCTTTTGCCTGCAAGTGATAAATACAACGATCAGGAAGATGATTGCCTTAATAATTGAAGCAACTTTCATTGGAATTCCAATCATGGGCAGGCCCACATCCAGAAGCGCAAAGGTGAACGCGCCTACAACGGCGCTGGCCACTCTTGACTTCATTCCGCCCGAGAGCGGCATACCGCCCAGTATTAACGCGACCATGACATTCATCTCGAACCCAGTGCCGGTACCGTCGGATGCGGCGGCGGTATAGCCCATCTGGAAAACCGAAGCAACTACTGTACAAATGCCCATTATCATATAGGCGATGACCTTATATCTAATGAGGTTGACGCCGCACTGCTGCGCGGCCATTGGATTTGCGCCGATAGCTCTAGCATATTTGCCGCATTTGGTGAAGCGGAACAGGTAAGCGACTATGAGAATCTCCACTAGCAAAACGATGAACATGATCAACGGCGATTTGAACGCGGCGTTGCTGATCTCCGTCAGGCGTATGTTACGGCTTCCTATGTTCACGTATATCATTGAGTTTACCCCACTGAGCACGAACATTATTACCATTGAGGGAATAATCGGGTGAATGCGCAGCAACTGCCCAATCGCCCCATTAATCGTCGCGAATACCAATGCGATGACGATACATAGCATTAGCGCCGGCAACAGCGAGCCGGTCTGGTTAGTTATCAACACCATTAGCGTTGCGTACAGCCCCACCTGTTTGCCCAGACTTATGTCCATATTACCCAGCGAGTATACGAATACGCTGCCCACCGACATCAATACGGTAACAATTACATTGGACATCAGCGTAGACAATTTTTTAGCCGACCAGATGCTTTCACCAAAAATCGGTGTCAGCACTGTAAATAGAATTAGGCAAAACAGTAATCCGCCATACGCCGCAAGCCTTGGAAGCTTTGAACGTATTCTCTCCCATAACCCAATCGCGGGG
>DBDD01000255.1:4682-7790 GCA_002293365.1 Christensenella sp. UBA941
CCAGTCACAGCAAAATCCTTCATGATGATAAGCCTATCCACCATCCCGATCAGCTCCGTCAGCTCCTCGGAAATCATTATGATAGCTTTCCCTTCGCTCTTCATGTGCTCAATGATGGAATACATCGACTGTTTCACGCCTACATCGACTCCCCGCGTCGGGCAATCCATAATGAGAACCTTCGAATCCTTAGCGGTCCACTTGGCAAAGGATACCTTCTGCTTGTTCCCTCCGGAAAGCGTATTGACCGGCTGAGAGCCAGAGTAGCATTTAATGCGGTAGGTCTCGATCTCCCTTTCATAGACGGCTCTTTCTTCGGCGGGGTTTATAAAGCTAAAACGCGACATGCGCGGCAGAGAGGGCAGCACAATGTTTTCCCCGATGCTTCCATCAAGGATGAGCGCGTCTCTGTCGCGATCCTTGGATATATATCCTATTCCGATGTTAATAGCCTGCAACGGCGAAGTAATCTCGATGCCGTCGCAAAGTACGCTGCCTTCACTAAGCTTTATCAACCCGAAAGCGGCGCGCCCTATCTCGTGCATACCGCATCCAGACAGACCTCCGAAGCCTATTATCTGGCCTTTGTGTAATTTTAAGCTGAAATGCTTTATTGGGCCAAAGGAAATATTGTTGAGTTCAAGCGCAAGCTCGCCATAACCGCCTGCCTCGTAATCCTCGCGGTAGTATTTATCGCCGATTTCGCGGCCCACCATCATATAGCGGATTTGTTGAGTCGCCTCGCGCGAGCGCAGCTGATCGCTGGAAAGCTCTCCCGATATCTCGCCGTCCCGCAAAACCGTGACCACCGTGCATTGCTCCAGTATCTCGTCTATATCGTGGGATATGAATACGACGCATTTTCCTTTGTCCGCCATCTCATGCATCAGGCGGTACAATACGGCCCGTCCCTCATGAGAGAGCGCTGTACTGGTTTCGTCTATTATTAGAATCTCGGTGCCTTCGGAGACGCATCGGGCGAGCTCGATCAGCTTCCTGTCCTCAAAGCTGTAACGGTCGATCATATCTCTCGCATGAATATGCTTAATGCCGAACCGAGTCAGTATCTCATCGGCAGCGCGATACATTTTCTTCATTCGTATGATACCACATACTGAAAAATCGTCCTCCCGCCCCGCAAAGATATTCTGAGCGACGCTCACCCCCGGTATAGTGTTGGCCTCCTGCAAGATCATCGATATACCCGCCTTTTGGGCTTCCACCATATTATGGGGGCTCCAGGGCGTACCGTTGTAATACATTTCACCTGAGTTGGCAGGCTGCATCCCCGCAACAATTGACATGACAGTCGATTTCCCCGACCCATTTTCACCGACTAGCCCTCGAATTTCACCTCTTTTTAGGGAGAGGCTTACATCCTTGAGCGCGATCGTAGGCCCAAAGCTTTTGTGCATATTTTTGACTTCAAAAAATTCGCTTATCATAGCGCTCCTCCAGCCGGCGGCGGCTCTTTCGGCTATCCACAGTTGAATGCGTGTACATAATGTGATACCATGACATTGCCGTGCGGTGATGTTTCAATCATCTCACTATTAATATTATTGAATATACCAGTCTTTGACAGTGTTCTATTATTAGCTGTACTGTAGGCTATTTTAAGTTTATAGGAGTGCGCGATGGCGGAAATAAGCGAAAGAATAAGAAAATATGCTCCGTTGGACGAGATAGAATGCGCTTTCCGTTACATACATGAAAATCATCTGCCTCTTTCTGCGGTTGATGCCAACTCTGAGGAGTTTCGTAAGTTCTTTTGCGATAGCGCTATCCTTTATTCCTATCACGAATACGCAGGGTTTGAGGCGGTGATCGACACTATCCGCGACGGCGAGTCCCTCGCCGACGACCGCTTTTTCCTGCCAAACCAAACGATATCCATAACCAAGCATCCTCGTTATATGCCCGCTTTCCTTCATAATCATCAGTTTATCGAGATTCAGTTTTTACTTAGAGGAGAATTGTCCCAGCGAATCGGTAATGCGGATGTGACTCTGCAAATAGGAGATATGTGTTTTATAGCGCCTTCCGCAAAGCATATACTCTATCTGGCGCAGGAAGAGACGATAATGATCAATCTCCTTGTGCGCGTGGACACGCTGCGCACAGCTTTCGCAAACTCACTGTCCGATTCGAATATAATATCCAAGTTTCTTTTGCGCGTGCTTTCCGGCCAGACGCATCAACCTCTACTGGTTTGCCGCACAGGAGAGGATTCAAGGATAACAAATCTTATTTTAGACATGCTGGAGGAAAACGGCAAGACAGACCCTCTGACCGACAGCCTCATAAAAACCATGATGGAGCTATTGTTTATTTATTTAATGCGCGACCATGATGAACATTTTTCGGTCGGGCGCACATTGCAAAAGCATGACGATAACATATTATTAATATTGCACTATATACAAAACCACTACGCCGAGATTACATTGTCCGATCTGGCAAGGCATTTCAATTATGCGGAGACATACTTGTCCTACACCATACGAGCGTATACAGGGCAGACGTTTTCGGAAATCGTCATAGACCTTCGTCTCCAAAAGGCCGCATCGCATCTGAAATCCTCAAGCGAGAGCGTAGCCGATATCATGACCGCTGTCGGTTACTCCGACAGAACGTATTTTTACAAGCTGTTTAAGAAAAAATACGGCTTGACTCCGGCACAATACAGAGAAACCATTACGCAAGATTGAAATAGCATTGAGAGCCTGATCCATGAAACGAGCGAGCATGATATCCTTAACGTGCCTAAAGCATGCCCCAAAACTGTTGATCTCATTATAGACAGCATATATATTTAGGACATTTCTACAGAAATTGGACATGCTCCCTTGACAGCACGAATCTGAGGAAATGTTTTCGATGGTATCGCAGATAATGTACCGGTTGAGTTAGCAGTTTGATCTGCCGTTAATGGAGGAGGAACTGATCATTTTTCTTACCGCGTTGTAGGAAAATGACTTGGGGCTGGATGGATTGAGATGCGAGGACGAAAGTCAAGTAGAAAAGAAACGGCATTTCATCGGATTTTCGTTCACGGGCAATCCCGACTTATTGATTATTCTTGCTTGCAAGCTATGTCGGCGCATA
>DBDD01000072.1 GCA_002293365.1 Christensenella sp. UBA941
GCTGTCGATGTAACCCACAGGGGTTATTTCTCCATAGATAAAGGCCGTTATGTAAACAGTAAAACCAAGCGCGGCTCCGACGAGTCCGACGATATTTCCGCATATGATCTCATTCTCAGGAAAAAGGAAGTGCTGCTTTCATTTGAGGAGCCGACGCGGTTTATCTTCTCACATTCGGCGCTCCGCGAGGGCTGGGATAATCCGAACGTATTTCAGATTTGCACCTTGAAACACTCCGACAACGCTACGGCGAAGCGGCAGGAGGTCGGGCGCGGTCTTCGCCTGTGCGTGAACAGCCTCGGCGAACGTCAGGACTTGGATGTCTGCGGCGAGACGCTCGTGCAGCATGTGAATATGCTCACGGTCGTGGCGAGCGAAAGCTATGCCGGATTTGTCGCCGATCTACAGCGCGAGATCAAATCCGACCTCTACGAGCGCCCGACGAAAGCCAGCGTAGAATACTTTACAAGCGCACCGTTATTCATCGATGGTGAGCAGAAAAAGTTTACTCAAACCGAAGCGCAGGAGATATTCGTATATCTGCGGTCGAACGGTTATGTCACGAAGCATGGGGAGGTTACGGACACATACCGCAACGCTGCCGAAAACGGTAATCTTGCCCCCCTTGACCCAGAGCTTGAGCCTTATACCGCAGCTATACACAAACTTGTTCAAGCGATCTTCGATCCGGCTATCCTTAAAGAGATGACAGACAACGCCCGTGACACAAAGCTCAGGGACAACCCGATATTAGATAATAAGTGGGCTGAGTTTAAGGAGCTATGGGGACGGATAAACCAGCGATATGCTTATACCGTGGAGTTCGTCGGCGATGAGCTGATTGAGAAATCCATAGCCGCTATAAATAAAGAGCTAATCGTCGCCCGTCTGTCTTATACACTCACGCAGGGATTACAGGAAGGTACAGACTTCAATGTGGAGCGCAGCGAGACAAAGAGGCTCGACCGAGCGCAGGGCAGTCTCGCTACCTATGATATTATCGGGAAAATCGCCACAGGGACGAGCCTGACGCGCCGCACTGCCGCCGCTATCCTTGGAGGTATAACAAAAGACAAGCTGTGGCAATTCCGCGATAACCCGGAAGAGTTCATCGCAAAGGTTATCATTATTATTAACAATCAGAAAGCCGCTGTGGTCGTGGAGGGTATCACCTACGCACCGAGCGCCGAAGAGCCGTACACAAAGGAAATATTCAATATGAGCCGCAGCTCGGATGAATACGCCAAGGCGTTTGAAGCAAAGCGAGCAATACAGAAATATGTGTTCACTGACGGGACGGCGGCTGAGAGTAAAGAGCGTGTCTTTGCTGCCAATCTCGATGTCGCCGACGAGGTGATCGTCTACGCCAAGCTACCGAGGGGGCCTCGCGGCTTTTATATCCCTACGCCTGTAGGAAACTACTCCCCAGACTGGGCGATTTCGTTCAAGAAGGGAACGGTAAAGCATATTTTCTTCATAGCCGAAACAAAAGGCACGATGGACAGCACACAAATACGTCCGATTGAAGAGAAGAAAATTGCCTGTGCAAAAAAGTTGTTCAACGAGATAAGTTCGACCGGCGTGAAGTATCACGACGTTAGTAGCTACGAGGAGCTGCTGACGGTGATGGAGACGCTGTAGCTGAAACCCAGTAAAACACGCCGGGCGGCTCGCCCGGCTCAGTATCGTATTCTCTCACTGGGGAGGGATTGGCATACTGACTCATAGCGGACACTATTTGTGGCGACGGCTAAGCCAAACAGCCGCATCCCGTGCATAACTCGAATCCGATTTTACGGCTTTGATCCGTCCGCTTGACCTTTCAGCAATTGCTTTTCCAACTTCGCCACAGATGCGCGCTGTATCGACTTCGTACCGTGCTGGTATATATCTCGTGTAGTGGATATATTAGCGTGACCGAAGAAGAGCTGCGCGTCCTTTTCGGGCATGTCTTTTGTAAGCGTCGCTGTTATATGCCGCATTGCGTGGAGCTTTATGCGCGGCAAGCCCGCTTTTTGCGTGAGATTTTCAAACAGGCGAGCATAATTCCGAGGCGAGAGCGGTGTCCCTACTCTACTCGTCACTATCGTCCCCTCCATCGATATCTCCAGNNGGGTTAAACGGCGGGATCACAACGCCATTCCTCTTCGCGTGTTTTATTATAGCTTGGCGTATATTGGCAGTCAGCGGCAGCTCCCGCCGACTGTTTTTTGTTTTCAGCACGGCGGCTTTGGTCTTGCCATCTACATGGTAGATTTGCTGGCGTACAAGGATCACGCCCTGCTCAAAGTCGATGTCGCTATACCGTAGCCCCAAGACCTCGCCGCGCCGCATCCCACGGCTCAAAGGGAGCAGGAAAGCTATATATTGAGGGTGATTCTTATATATACTCAGGAAATGCGCCGCCTGTTTCGCCGTCCAGATTACAGTTTCTTTTTGTTCGTATGCCGGTTTTTCTACTAGCGTCATCACATTCCGCATTATTAGCTCACACTTCATCGCGTAGTTCAGCATCGCATGCAATATCTGGTAACACTTCTGTAGGCTCGC
>DBDD01000265.1:0-11206 GCA_002293365.1 Christensenella sp. UBA941
TCCCGGCCAATCAACGGCGCGAGTGTGATCTCCATTCCCGCCAGAGTATTGTTTGCTGGCATGAGGTCTACGCCCTCGGCGTGATGAATGATTCCGTGCGTAGGATTGCAATTGGTTTCGTTTATGATGCCTGTCATAACCGAGGACAGCGTGACGGGCAGTTTATCCGGCTCCGCTATGCCCATGCTTACGGTTAGGGAGTGCTGGCTATCCGCGTCGATGATAAGCGTCCTCTTTCCTTTGCGGGCAAGGCCGACGCCGAGACTCGCGACGGTCATTGATTTACCGCAGCCGCCTTTTCTGTTCGTTATTACAAATACTTTGCCCATACTATTTCCATTCCCTCCTTACCGATTTTCGGCGCTAACATAACATTCGGTTTTTCATACGAATTTCTCGTCAGTTTTTCTCTTGGGAAAAGAATGAAAAACAATAACGTCGAACCCTAAAAACCCCTGTTTATGCGGACTTTCCGATTCGGCGTTATTATACTATATGGGCACTCATGCGCCAGCTTCATGCTGAAAATGGGTTGCTCAATGAAAGAGGTCGCGGATTGGCTCGGACACGCCGACATAAAAACGGCTATGAACGTCTACGCGCATTTGGATTTTGAGATGAAGCAGAACATCGCTAATCGCTTCGGAGAAAAGTTTTCTTTGAAAAGCGTGACACAAAGTGTGACACAAACGGCGGTTCCAAGCGTTTAACGAGAAAAGAAAACCGCCAAACCCTAGTAGTTTAGCGGCTTTCGGCTGGTGGAGCATAAGGGATTCGAACCCTTGACTTCCACACTGCCAGTGTGGCACTCTAGCCAACTGAGCTAATGCCCCGTGCCTGAAACATTATAACAACGGTCCGCCGTTTTGTAAAGCACGAATTATTCTTTATTCAACGCTCCTATAACCGGCTCCCGCCGGCGCCCCGCCGGCTACAGCAAAGCTGCTTTAAAAGCCGGAATAAATGCAAGCTACGTCATTTTTGACTGACCGGCGAGTTTCAACAGCTCTCCTATGACGCTCTTACCGCACATACCACAATCGTAATGATTCGCTACATGATGTTGTCCGTGGAAAAGCGAAGGCAAGAGGATCCACGAAGTCTTGGCGAGCTTTTTTACCACGGCTTTGATGAGATTTCCGATATCCAATTTGAGCAATCGCTCTTGATGATCATGGAACTGCTGGCAGATATCCTTAAAGACGCCGATTTGGGATTGACCGATGCACAAGTGAAGTGCATCTTAGACCGCATTTAGCGCAAACCAAAATTCCATAACCGAAAGTCTTAACGTTTTTTTCTCGTACCGGTTAGGTTTTCTGAAATTATCCCGATATATTATATGATAACTAAAAGAAAGGGTTTTTTACGTCAAGGTGGGCATGGACGCTCACAATAATTACATGGAGGTATGAATATGAAAATCGCGGACTATACTGTCCAAACAGCCGCCAGCAGATCTTATCTGTATGCCGAAAGCACTACCACGCTGATCACGACGGGGCAAAAAAAGGCCGAAGAGCAGCCGCCGGCCCAATCAGACTCCAATGCGCTCGAAGCCAACGCTTCCGAGGATTCCTACGAAAAAACCGATTCAATCCAGCAAATGCTCAAAGAGGCCGCCGAACAGCGGGAAAAGGCTTTGGATAAGCTTAAGCAGGCAAGCTCGATAATTAAGGCCAAAAACGCCATACCCACGGCTTATTCCCCGGACGAGGTCAAGCTTTCGCTCCTTGAAAAGATGATCGAGGCTCTGACCGGTAAAGAGGTAAAGGGCAACAGAATCCGGCAATATGAGGGCGGCAAGCACGGCGGGCATCCAAACGGCAGGCCGCATAACGAGCTGCCGAGCTTCGCCGGGGGCAATGGAGGCGGCTCGCGTCCGTCCAATGTAAGCACAGTCTCCGTCGAACGCTTCATGTACGAGTCCGAGTCCGTATCGTATAGCGCTCAAGGATTGATAAACACGGAGGACGGACAGCAAATCTCGGTCGACGTCTATATGAATATGTCGCGGGAATTCGCCTCATACGAAAGCGTCTCTATGGAGTTCGAAAGGCAGCTATGCGATCCGCTGGTTATAAACTATGCGGGTGACGCGGCTTCGCTTACCGACGAAACCTATTCGTTCGACCTGGATTTCGACGGCGCGGCGGACAACATCAACTTTGCCGGCGAGGGCAGCGGCTTCCTGGCTTTCGACAAAAACGGCGACGGAAAGATAAACGACGGCCGCGAGCTGTTCGGCCCGCAAACGGGCTCCGGCTTTTCCGAGCTCAGGCAGTACGATCAGGACGGCAACGGCTGGATAGACGAAAACGACGACATCTACTCAAAGCTCTCGGTTTGGAGCAAGGACAAGAACGGCAACGACGTCCTATACTCGCTGAAAGAAGTGGACGTCGGCGCGATTTACCTCGGCGACGTCGAAACACAATTCTCTATGACCGACGCCAATAATAGCGCCAAAGGCGTAATGCGCTCAACCAGCTTCTTCCTAAAGGATTCCGGCGGAGCGGGTACTATAAGCCATATAGACTTAAGTCTTTAGCGCCAAGCAGCCGTCGATTAATGGCGAATTCTTGATCTCGCATCATTTCGCATGGGGCTTCGCCCCATGCGAAATATTATTGCTATAGTGTTGCGGGGCTTTGCCCCGCAGTACTATCGTCGACTTATGCCCGCGTAATAACAATATGTGCTGCCATTATTTTGCATTGATCGATAAACGGATTAATCGTATACTGAAAAAGGATTATTTATCCAAGAGCCTCGCGCAAACCGCCTACAGCATCATCGGGATCATGACATAAACGCCATAGGGGTATAAATATGGAACTAAATATAGAAATGCTGGAAAGCATTGTGCGCGCCTTAGATATAGGCGTGTATGTGAGCGATCTGGAAACCGACGAGATTCTGTTTACCAACAATAAGTCTATCGCCGGCTGCCGCTTGGGCGAAAGCGCGGTAGGCGAGAAATGCTGGAAGCGCTTCCATACGGATCAGTCCGGCCGATGCCCCTGGTGCAAAAAAGGCGAACTGCTAAAAAAACCAGGCGCGCCTATCGAATGGGAACAGGAAAATCCGATTTCCGGCATAAGCTTTAAAAGGATCGACCGCGTGATCGATTGGCCTAACGGGCGCAAGGTTCATATGCAGCAGATTATGGATAGCACCCAGGCCAAGCACGCGTGGAACGAGCTGGTATGGCGTGAAAACACGCTCGATTTGCTCAATAGCGCCGCCGTAACGCTCCTTATGCGAAACGGCCCCTCATTCAAAGAAACGATGTCCGAGGGCGTAAATATCATAGCCGGTATCGTCAAGTTCGACAGGATGTCGATTTTTCGAAACGCAGAAAAGCCTGACGGCTTGCATGCCTCGCAGGTATATCGCTGGGTGAAGCAATCTGGCGGAGCCACTGACACGATAAATATATTCTCCGATATCAAATTCTCCGAGCTCCTGCCGTTATGGGATTCCGTACTCGCTACCGGTAAGCCCATAAACGGGCCGGTGCGGCTGATGAAGCGCGCCGAAACGTTAAGGCGGTACGGCCTTATATCGGTTTTCGCCGTACCAGTCGAACACGAGGGCCGTTTCTGGGGATTCGTTATATTTGAAGACTTAAAAGAAGAAAAGTACTTTACCGCGCATGAAGCGGAAATATTGCGCTCCGCGAGTTTCATGCTGGCGAACGTCGTTATCCGCGGCGACGAAGCCCAGAGAATACACGAGGCCGAGGAACGCGTGCGGCTTCTGCTGGATACAACCCCTCTCGCCTGCCATCTTTGGGACAGGAGCTTCAATTTAGTCGAATGCAACGAGTTTGTAATTAAGCTATACGGTTTTCAAGATAAAAAAGAATATATGGACAGGTTTTACGACATGCTGCCGGAGTATCAGCCCGACGGACATAAAACCATAGACAGGATTTTCGAGTGCGTTGCCGAGGCCTTTGAAAAAGGCTCGTGTTCATATCAAGGCGTATTCTCTCTGCCGGACGGCACGCCAATCCCTTCGGAAAACATGCTGTTTCGCGTCCGCTACGGGGAAGATTACGGCGTCGTAGCCTACTCGCGCGATCTGCGCGAGCAAAGGAAGATGATGGCCGAGCTAGAATATACCTCCGCGCTACTGGAGGACGCGCTGGTAGACGCCAGGGAGGCGGATCACGCCAAGAGCAGCTTCCTGGCGCATATGAGCCACGAAATACGCACGCCCATGAACGTCATTTTGGGTATCACCGAAATATTAGTGCAGGACGAGAAGCTGCCCGAAGAGGTCATGAAGCGGCTAATACGAATTTATACCTCCTGCGAGCTGCTGCAAGGCATTATAAACGACGTTTTGGATTTCTCAAAGATAGAGGCCGGCAAGATGGATATTACGCCCGCGCCATATAATATCGCAAGCCTTATAAACGATTCCATACACCTGAATATGATGCGCCTGGATAGCAAAGCTATCGAATTCTCTTTGGAAATCGACCAAAACATTCCGAAAAAGCTTGTCGGCGACGAGCTCCGTATAAAGCAAATATTGAACAACCTCCTGTCAAACGCCTTTAAGTATACGGATTCAGGCTCGGTTACGCTGCGTGTGGGCTGCGCTGGAGACACCGGCGGCGGTATAAAACTAGTCCTCGAGGTACAGGATACCGGCTACGGCATGACGCGCCAGCAAATCGACAAGCTATTCGACGAATATACCCGCTTCCAGCCGAACGCGGCCCGCGCGGTACAGGGTACTGGGCTGGGCATGGCTATTACGCAGCGCCTGGTATATCTTATGGGCGGAAACATCCACGTCGAAAGCGAGCCGGGCCGGGGTTCCCTGTTTGTTGTAAGCTTGCCGCAAGGCGTTGTGGATCAGGAGGTACTAGGCAAAGAGCTTGCAGAAAATTTGCGCAGCTTCAAGATGTCCCTTATCACGCACCGCGAGAAGGCTCAGCTTGTACGCGATCCCATGCCGTACGGCAAGGTGCTCCTCGTCGACGATATGGAGACAAACATATATGTCGCCGTGGGGCTTTTAAAGCTATACGGCCTTCAAACCGATACGGCCTCCAGCGGGTTCGAGGCCGTCGAAAAAATAAAAGCCGGAAATATATACGATATAATCTTCATGGATCACATGATGCCGGGCATGGACGGCATGGAAACAACCGAGCGCCTGCGCTCTCTGGGATATAACGAACCCATAGTCGCGCTGACGGCAAACGCCGTGACGAAGCAAGCGGAGCTGTTTTTAAGCAGCGGCTTCGACGATTTTATCGCGAAGCCTATCGATATTAGGCAGCTTAATGCAGTCCTGAACAAGCTCGTACGCGACAAACAGCCGCCGGAGACAATTTTACGCGCCCGGCACAGCCGTGTTTGCTCATGCGGCTTGGCCGCGCCGGGCCTCGACCCTATGCTGCTGTCGTCTTTCACGCGGGACGCGCGAAAAGCCGTAAACGTTCTGGAAAAATGGAGCGGCAGCGAGGATCCCGAACGATTGCGGCAGTTCACCATCACCGTACACGGCATGAAAAGCGCTCTTGCGAATATCGGGGAAACGGAGCTTTCCTCTATAGCCGGCGCATTGGAATTGGCCGGAAAAGAGGGCAATGTCGCCAGGATCGATGAAACCTGCCCCGGCTTTATAGCCCGGCTGCGCGCGCTGATCGAGCGAAACTCGCCCGGAGAAAGCGACGGAGATGATACTCCCCTCCTGAAAAGTAAGCTTCTGGACATAAAAGAGCTTTGCGGCCGCTACGATCGAAAAGGCACCATGGATATCCTAATGGAGCTTAGCGCGAGCTGTTCACGGAAAACACGCGATGCGCTGGAGCGCATATCCGAAGCTGTGCTTCACAGCAATTTTGAAGAAGCCGGAGAGATCGCGGCGAATTACGCGGTCTTGGGCGCGCGGGCGGATAATTTATAGAGTGGAGGCGTATATGCGGCAAAAAACGATTTTTGTGGTAGACGACAACGATACGAACTTGTTTACGATAGCGGCGGCGCTGGATCGGCAATATAGGGTTATCACCCTCCCCTCGGCCATGAAACTATTCTCCACGTTAGAAAAAATGACGCCCGATTTGATTCTTTTGGACGTCGAAATGCCGGATATCAACGGTTTCGAGGCGATAAAGCGATTAAAAGCGAGCCCTCTCTACGAGGATATCCCCGTAATATTTTTAACCGGTTTGAACGGCTCCGACACCGAAGCGCATGGCATAGAGCTAGGCGCGGCGGATTTTATCACAAAACCGTTTTCGAAAACCGTTTTGTTGAACCGGCTCGCAAACCACCTGGCCCTGGACGAAAAGATTCGCGAGCGCACACAGCAGCTTCACGAACGCACGCAGCAGCTTTTTATGCTGCATAATGGTATCGTTTTCACGCTTGCGGACTTGGTGGAAAGCCGCGACGCCAATACAGGAGGGCATATCGAGCGCACGACGGATTACCTTAGAATCGTGACGGACGCCATGACGCTATCTGGGGTATATACGGGCGAAACACGCTCATGGAATATGGAATCGTTTGTATCCTCGGCGCGGCTGCACGATTTGGGAAAGATACTTATCTCGGATGCCATTTTGAACAAGCCCGGCCCGCTAACTAAAGAGGAATTCGAAATAATGAAATCCCACCCGGCGGAAGGAAAGCGTATCATCTCGCAATTGATGTTTCGAACGGTTGAGTCTGAATTTCTGTTAAACGCCCAGCTAACCGCCGCCTACCATCACGAGCGATGGGACGGCTCAGGATATCCGTATGGATTGCGCGGCTCCGAAATCCCGCTTCAGGGGCGCATCATGGCCATCGTTGACGTTTACGACGCGCTGACCTCCGATCGGCCCTACAAAAAAGCGTTCACAAGCGAAGAAGCCTACCGGATCATAATGGAAGAGACGGGCAAGCATTTTGATCCGAAAATCGCCGGCGTATTCACGGAGGTAAGAAGTCAGATAGAATCGGCAAGGGTTAATATCATAAATACGGCCGGGCATGGAAGCCCAGCCGTACAAACCTCGCGTTTTACTTCACCTTAATTTTGCATTCCGCTGCCATTTCCTGGCCAATGTAGGCGGTTATAATAGCTGAGCCCTTGCCCACGCCCGTTACGACGCCGTTCGCGTTCACGGCGGCGACCGACGCGTCGGATGTCTTCCAGTTCGCGATAGTCGCGTGTCCGTCCACATAGGCTTTAAGCGCAAGCGCTTTGCCGGTTTCTAATGTCGCGGAAGATTTATCGAGCGTCATATTGCCCTTATCGTAAACCGTAAGATTCCATACTTTGATGAGCCTTGACGTCTGTTTATCGTATGTGTAGACCATAACCGTCCCGGGATTGTGTGCGGAAACAAGGCCGTCGTTGTCAATNNNTCGTATTTATGGTCGAGATTGGCGAGCGTAAGCTGTAGCTGCGTACCGGCGTATAGAGGCATAGCGGGCGTTTGCCATGGCGCAACCGAGCCTTGCGCAAGCGGCAGGCCGTCTTCCGATAGCGTCGGCGTGTAGGTTCCTGAAATCGGCGCGGGGTTAACGAGAATTTTGTGCGCCTCGGATTCGACTTGGTTCAGCGCTACGGCGGTGATTTTTACGGTACCCTTCGAAAGCGCCACGACCACACCGTTATCGTCCACGCGCGCCACGGCGGAATTGGACGATTCCCACGTAAAACCGGGTATCTCGGCGTTTTCGGGCAGCGTCTTCGCGGAAAGCATCGTCGTTTCCCCGACGGTCATCTCGTGGATACCGCTTATTTCAACGGTTCGAATAGCCGTGCGTACGATAACCTTACAAGTGCGGGTATATGAGGCGGCCTGATCCTTTACGACCAGCGTAAGCGTAACCTCTCCGGGGCGAAGGGCGCGGATATGCACGCTCTTTCCGTCCGGCACGATACGGATTACGCCTTCCTCGGAAATGCTCCAAGAGCATTCGTATTTGCCTTTTACTGTCGTAACCTTCGCGTTTAGCGTCATGCTTTCGCCCGTATATAGTATTTGCTCATCGCGAATTTCTATGAAAGGCTCGACGGCAAAAGCGGGAGCGCCCAAGGCCAATAGAACGAGGACGATAATTATAGCTGCCAGCAGTTTTTTCTTCATCTTTTTCCCTTCGATTCGTTTTTGGTACTAAGTAACCGATGATTAATATATTGTAGGGGACGATGGCAATCGTCCCGGTCACTATCTGCGGGCGTATTACCATCCGCCCCTACAGTGATTGCGCTTTAATCAGCGTTACCAAATAATTTTTTATTCGAGGTCAACCGCTCAGCCGGAATAATTCCGGCGCAAGGAGTACAAGGAGCGCAAGTAACGTCAGCGCGCTCACTGCGATTAAAAAAATATCAAATCCCGAAAGCTTTTTTTTGCGCCGTTTTTTTGCGGCCGCGTTTTCCATTAAAATTGAAGCCGTTTTTTCTGTCGGTTCGGCTTCGGCTTCGACGGCGGACGCGGATTCTTCGGCTGCCGCGTCTGCGGGCGTTTCCCAAGCCGGAAGTATCTCCATCTGCGCCGCCCCGGCCGCTGTCTCCTCTAATGCAGTCGCTTCAAGCGCTGCCGATTCCGCCGCAAGACCATCCGGATCCGGCACAGCTTCTTCGGCCTCCGGCATAGCTTCTTCCGCCTCCGGTATAGGCTCTTCGGCCTCCGGTATAGGCTCTTCGGCTTCCGGTATAACCTCTTCAGCTTCCGGCATGCTCGCTGAAGCTTCCGCTGCCGGCGA
The DNA here is from genome assembly GCA_002293365.1 of Christensenella sp. UBA941. Taxonomy (GTDB): domain Bacteria; phylum Bacillota; class Clostridia; order Christensenellales; family UBA941; genus UBA941. Next base: position 8,736 of record DBDD01000265.1, read on the forward strand.
GGCAGCGCTTGCCTTAGTTTCCGTCCTCGATGCGAGCATTTGCTCCAAACGTTCGAGCTTGAGCGCAAAGCTCCAAAGCTCTTCCAGCGTCCACCTGTGCGCGAGCTTTATTTCCTCGCCGTTTTGGAGGGTACCGCTCACATCAACACGCCTCCCCAACCCGTTTGTTTGACTCAATATCGCCATTTTAACATATAAATGCCCGTACAGGTAGTCTTTGCCGATATTTTATAACAAATGCCGATATTTTATAGTAAATGCCGTTATTTTGTAGCAAATGCCCTTCCTCGATGGAATATTGCATTATGCAATAAAATCTGCGATAATAAGTCTATCCCAATCCGAGGATGCGATTATGAAAAAGCGATTGCTTCCCTTTTGCGCCATTATCGCCGCGCTCATATTATTGAGCGCTTGTATGCCCGCCGTCCCCCTCGCAACGCCGGCGATCGCGACTGCCGAGCCTACGCCCGTTCCGCCGCCAACAGCTACGCCAAGGCTTTTTCAAACGCCCGCTCCTACGCCCATGCCGCCGGACGCCGCCTTTGAAAGCGAAGCCGCGCCGCTTTCGCGCAACGATTTTACCGTACAATTACCGGGCGGCGCTTTTTGTCTGCTCGACCAAAGCAGCGCGGAATTAGAAAGCCTATTAGGCGAAAATTTTGCGGACAACAAGCTGCAAACTGCGGATATGCTATTTACGCAGCTAGATTCCTACGTAGGTTCGGTGTTTTTCTTTGGTACCCCGACTCCGCGCGGCATCAAGCAAGGCGACGCGCTCGAAGCCGTGCTCGAAGCATACGGTACGCCCTCCGAAATCGACGATTTAGGCGATACCTCCTTCTATCTTTACTATGTCGAGCCGGAATCGAGCGAAGGCCTCGATTTCAACGATTCGAGGCCCATGTGGTACTATCATGTCGGTTTTACAATTTTAGACGATAAAGTGGACAGCGCGTTTATCGAAGGCTGGACGACGGAATAGGCCACGCTACTTTTCGTACCAAGCCTCCAGCTTTTGCCATGCCAAGATATCCGAGAGCGTATACGCGCCTTCATTACGTAGTATAAGCAGCCGCGCGGTTAGCTCGTAGCTCTTAATACCGTCGTGCGCGTCCGAATAGGCGATCAATTCGTCGATACAGTCGTTCGAAAGCAAATAGACGTATCGCAGCGATTCTTCGTCCAACTCGCCCATCGCCATGTTGTACCGGGCCATCGTCTTGTCGACGTTGATAAACGCCAACAGCAGCGCCGCCGCCATCAATACCGCCGCGCAAGCCTTAAACAGCTTGAATTCCGGCTTAAACAGGCGCACGCCGCCCATAACCAGCGCCACGGCCAGATACGCCATAAACCACATCGGCGCGACACGCATCCACGTCAGCCCATACGCCGCGATATACATCCAAAGCCGCGTCACACCGCTTACGAGCAGCATGCCCGTCGCGACGAGCAGGCCCAGCAGCAGCCAGCGGATCGCGCGTGAGGGCTTCGTAAAGCGCAGCGCGAGCGCGAATATCAGGAAATTCAGCGCCGAAGCCGCGATAAGCTGAAAGAAGCCGTCGCGGGCGTATTCGGAATACGTAAGGCCCTCCGGCAGCTGTGCGCCGCCAAACAGGAAAGCAACCTGCACTATCGAGAACAACAGATATATCGCAAGCAGCACGCCAAGCACGATACCCACGGCCAGAGGTTCCAGCTTTGCCGGCGCGGGCGGCTTAGGTATGTAGTAGTTTTCCGGCTTGTATTTCAGGTTCCAAAGCAGCGAATAGAACAAAATCAATACAATAAATACGCAAACCGTGTGAAACAACACGTTTCCGAGCTCCAAGCCGTCGATAAGCCGCGCGCCGAAATAGCTGAACGCGCTGTCCGCGCTGAATAGGAGCGCTAAAATGATCCCGGCTACGGGGATAGCGACGAGAATCCCTATGATAATATATGAAGCGCGCTTGTGCTTGCCGGAAACAAGGCTCGCAAACGCGTTGAAGGGCTTGCCGAGCGCCGTAAAAGGCTGCGCGAAGAAGCCGAAAAACACGTTCGCGAACAGCGTCATCGGCTCCGTATCGCTTAAAACGCCGAGCTGCGCGTGCAGCATCAGCCCCAATGGCAAAAAAAGATGCGTGAATGCCTGTATGCTGCCTTGTGCGTATAATAAAAGCCATACGCACATTAACGCGCATACCGCCGCGACGTACCAAGCCGCTATGCGTTTTTTCGCGCGCTCCCAATTGCAGATATAATAAACAACTAAATAACCCAGCCAAAAGAGCGCATAACCGCACGTTATGGCCCTAAAAGTCGGCGCGGCGGCGATAAGCCGGTCGAAAAGCAGCGCAATCGCGAGGGCCAAGAGCAGCAAATAGCGCTCGAACGGCTCCGATTCGCGCGCCAGCTTCGGTTTTATCTGTTCAAAAGCGGCGTTTTCATTCATTTTCTTCCTCCTCTACGAATTCGAGCAGCTCGCC
>DBDD01000265.1:11255-13301 GCA_002293365.1 Christensenella sp. UBA941
ATTCGCGGGCGTAAGCCCGACGCGCGCGGCGAGCTCTACAAGCCCAACCTTGCGCTTTGCCATCATTACGTCCAAATTAATCCGAATCATATTCCGCCACCTATATCGTCAGCTCGTTTTCGAGCTTAAACTCCACCGCTTTTTCGAATAAATTCGCTAAAACGAACGCAAACAAGCCCAAAAGCAGTATAATTAACGCGCAAACGAGCGTCATAGGCGTAAAAAACACTAAACATTTAACAATAAACAGCGCCGTAACTACGAGGGCGCTCACGCCCATGCGCTTTAGCGCCTTCGCGTTGCGTATAACGAAAGGATCGCCCCCGAGCGTACGGAACAGCCGGATAAGCTCGAAAAGTATGTACAAGCCCGCCGCGCCCACTAGCATAAGGAACACCAATATGAATTCTTTATAAGACGCCGCAGCTATAAATTCGTCGGCAAAGATGATAAGCAGCGGATCCAAGAAGAACGGCAGCGCCAGCCAAAGCGCGCATCCACAGCAAAATACGGCGTATAAAAGCACCTCGGTACAGCGGGCAACGAACGTTTTATGCATATTATGCATCCCTCCATTTCTGGAAGTATAACGCTGCGCAAGCCGTTTGTCAATAATTATTTACCGTTTATCGATAATTATTTGTCGAATATCGCCTGTCCATTGACATCCAAAGCGCGTTTGTCATATGATGCACCTAGAAATCACGATCATGAGGAGTTAAATGAAGCGCATTATTTTAACCGGCGGAGGCACGGCCGGGCACGTTACGCCCAACTTGGCGCTTATCCCCCGCCTTTTGGACCGGAACTGCGACGTACACTATATCGGCACGGAAAAAGGCATCGAACGCGCGCTAATAGAAGGCGTCGCCGGCATTACATATCACGCGGTCAGCGCCGGTAAGCTTAGGCGCTATTTTTCAATAAAAAACTTTGCCGATCCGTTCAGGGTAATCAAGGGCATGTCCCAGGCGGCGGCGCTCGTTAGGCAGATAAAACCGGACGTCATATTCTCCAAGGGCGGGTTCGTATCCGTACCGGTCGTCGCGGGGGGACGGCTTAACGGCGTGCCCGTCATAGTACACGAATCCGATATCGTTCCGGGTCTGGCCAATAAGCTGTGCACGCCGGTTGCTACGAAAATCTGCGTCTCTTTTGAAGATTCGCTTGAACATATAAGGGGCGATAAGGGCGTCATAACGGGTACGCCCATTCGTGCGGAGCTCTATAACGGCAAGGCTGAAAACGGTTTCCGGCTATGCGGCTTTACGGAAAGCAAGCCGACGCTGCTCGTTATGGGCGGCAGCCTTGGCGCAAAGGCGCTCAACGACGCGATAGCAGGCGCGCTTCCAAGGCTTCTTACACACTTCAACGTCGTACATCTTTGCGGCAAGGGCAAAGCTGACAATCGCGAGTTTTCCGGATATAAACAGTTCGAGTACCTGGACGCGGAGCTTCCGGACGTATTCGCACTCGCGGACGCCGTAGTTTCGCGCGCCGGAGCCAACGCAATATTCGAATTCCTCGCTCTAAAAAAACCGTCTCTACTCGTCCCGCTGCCCAAAGCCTCAAGCCGCGGAGACCAGCTTTTAAACGCGGCCTATTTCGAGAAGCGCGGCTTCGCGAAGGTCGCGCAGCAGGAAACGCTGGACGCGAATAAGCTGCTTGCGCTAATTCAAGAGCTGTTCGAGGAGAAAGATATAATAAAGCGCAATATGGACGCGTACGCCTGTCCGGACGGCACGGAAAACGTACTTAAGCTCATATTCGAAACGGCGGAGCGCCGATGAAACGCACGCCAAGAGCGCTAACGCGCGAAGAAATCCTGAGCCTATTCGCGTTGCCAGAGGGGCGCTGGCCCGAGGCCGAAAAGACGCTGCTGGAACAAGGGCCGGCGGCGGCGCTGATCGCGTTTGAATTGAAGGACAGCTCATTCGCCGCGTCGTTTTTACCCAAGGCCGCGAAAAAGGCGGCGGTACGCGCCGCCTTGGAGGACAAGCTCGCCGCCTCGCGCGAGGAGCTTCACACGCGCCTCTTCGACCCCTC
>DBDD01000209.1 GCA_002293365.1 Christensenella sp. UBA941
GCGCCTACCGGCCCTTGCGGGCCGATAGATCCGGAAATCCCTTGCGTCGCCTGCGGCTGGCAATGACAGGGGTTACATCCGCAGCAATTGCAATAGCAACCGCCGCCAAAAAGATTTATCATGAAATTTGGTCCTTTCCATGTTTGATATGTTGGCGTCAAAATATAGATCAAATGCGCCTGAACATACCTATACAATAAATTATATGAAATAGTGATAATCTTGGTCACTTAACGCATGTAAAAAGATGTTGATCATCCCGGCTTGTTTTGTTGTTGTAGCCTGCCGATCGTGGTATACTAAGGGCTCGAAGACGAGCTTAACCGATAGAGTTAGTACGCCATATAGAGGTGACATCAATGAGTAATGTAGATATGGTATGGATGTTTATGCTCGACTATCCGCTTGGATGGGGGTCGCATAACCACTCGCACGACTATTTCCAGATCTTTTTTATCCTCAAGGGAAGCTCTGAAATGATAATTGCAGGCGAGAAAATCAGTTTACAAAAGGATAATTGCTTACTTATTCATCCGAACCAGCCGCATGAGCTTCTTCCGACGACGAAAGATACCCTTCGCATCATCGATACCAAGTTTTACATCAATAACAAAGACCTTGAAGCAGCGGTACTCGCCTTGCCGCCGATTACAAAGATCGATCAAGCCGAGTATAGAACGATATTATTAAAGGCTCGCGACGAATGGGCGTCACAAGCGGCCTATAGCAGAGAGTGCGCATGCGCATTGCTTGAACAGTCGCTCTATACGCTTCTGCGTAATTATACCGACGCCATGAATGTTCCCTCTTATTACAGCAACGAGAAGGATATTATCAAAACATCTACCGGACTGGCCGGGGCTATTGAGGATTATTTGGAGAGCAACTATTATCAAAACATAACGCTCGATATGGTTGCCGAGCACTTCCGCTATTCAAAAAACTATTTATGCAAGCTTTTTAAAGAGGCGACGGGGCTGACGATCATAGAATATTGCAACCGCTTGCGTATTAGCAAGGCATGCGATATCATAGCTTATACCGACCACAAGCTTTCTAAAGTTTGCCATGAAGTCGGATTTACGAATATTCATTATTTTTCCCGCACCTTTAAAAAAATAGTGGGTTATTCTCCAATGGAACTTCGCAATAGAGAGAAAAGCTCCATCTATTACGACGTCCAACTGCACGGAAAATTTCAATATCGATACTACAACGGCGGTTAGTTTCCGCTCGCTTTATTCCTTTGCCATCCGTAGATGCTCTCAAAGATGGGCGCTAAATATTCTATCGCGCCTTTTGCCGCGGTATCCTGATCCGGAATCTGAAATATTTCCGTGCAAAAAGCGCCGTTATAGCCTACGTCTCTAAAAGCGTGAATGATCTTACGAAAATCTAAAGCGCAGGAGCCGGGATAACGGCGGTTATTGTCGGCAAAATGTACATGAATATTATAAGGGGCGTACTTATAGATGCTGCCTATTATATCCCTTTCTTCTAAATTAAGATGAAATATATCCATCATAATCTTTAAATTATCGCATCCTACGTCTCGGATTAAGGCTACTGCTTCTTCCAAAGTATTAATAAAGTTCGTTTGCATTATACAAACGGTCTCAATGGCTATTTGTACGCTTTTAGCCGCGGCGTAAACGCATACTTCGCGGAGCGCTGCAACCGCCCTATCGTAGGACTGCGCTTGCGGTATGCGCGGTTGAATCTGCCCGCGTACACGGCCAATATTCACATTCGCTCCCAATTCCGCGGCAAAATCCACGATGGCTTTAACCCTACGCACAGCCTCCTCCCGGGCGCTTTCCCGCGTGTCGGTAAAAGAAACCTTCAGCTGGCCAAATATTTCGCCGGTACATACTAATGGTACGACCAATCCATGCTTCGTCAGCAGCGCTTTTATATGCCCGATATCCAGCCTTTCGGGCGCTAAAGTCATAAACTCCACGCCGTCATAACCCAAAGAGGCCAATATGCCAAGGCTTTTCTCCAGCTCTCCCTGATATGCCGTCACATCCGGCGATAATTCTATATCTGGCGTCGCGACCTGATAACATAGTTTCATAATCAATCTCCATGCAGATTATTTAAAGCCGAGTATACGCTTGACCTGTCCGATACACATCGCGGGGCTGGAGAAAGTAGGAACGCCGCTGATTTGCCGGATTGCATCTTCGAGATGGGCCATGGAAGCCTGCGCCAATACGATCGCCTCTTTGTCCTTTACGGTTCCGGCCAGTTCCTTGAGCAGCCTGTCATGGGTTTCCATATCCTGTTTTTTGAGCGCCATAAGCGCGTCCCCGCAAACTATATGATCGAGCTCTAAAGCCCGTCCGGCTCCGGCCGCTTCCGCGCGAATTTTTTGTACTGTCGGCTCGATCGTGCTTGTGGCGGTAGCCATCACCATGATTTTACCCGCCGTCCGAACAACCTCCGACACCATGGCGTCGTCAATCGCTACCGTTGGCGTTGTCAGAAACGGCCTGATTTTCTCAACGCCCGGCGTCAATGTCGAGCAAGTAACAACGATTACGTCCGCATGCTCCAAGTCCAGCGCCTTTAGAAGAAAAAACAAACGATTCAGATTCTCTTGCGTAAAGCCGTTGACTGCGGCGTCGGTAGCGAGAAAAGTGTCCAGCGTATGATGAATTTCCAGCTCGTCGCCCGGCATAGCGCCGCGCAAACTCATTTCAAAGGAAGGGAGTACACTTGGAACCGTATGCAAAAGCCCAATTCTTTTCAAACTTACCCTCCTATCCCCTCCCGCTTAGTCTTCTAAAAGCGCCCACGCGCGGTTCAGCGCGCGCTTTGTATTCGCGAGCACGATATTCCCGTCCTCGCCGGGGCGCGGCGCAACCTCCATGGATAAAACCATGGGATCATCGGCGTTAAAGAAACCCTCTTGGCGCAAAACGCGTAAATAATCGGTCAGTTCCTTTACGCCGTTCGCGCTGTTCGGATATCCCATACGCGGATGCAAATCGCCAAAGGCGTCGCAGCCCGGCTTAACGACGGCATTGCCGAAATGCAAGTGCGTAATATACGGTCTTAGCATTTGAATCACAAATTTTGACGTTTCATACGTCGTGGGAAAGTGGCTAAGATCGGCCATCAGGCCAAAATTGGAGTGGCTTGTACGCATGTCGGCGGCAAATCGGGCGGCATAAGGCGCGGGACCTATTAGAGCGGCCTTATCCATATCGAAATCGAACACTTCAAGCTCGACTATCATTCCTTTTTTAGCGGCATGATCGCATACGGCGCGGGTCGTCTTCAATAGCTGGGCGTAGTTTGCCTCTTTGGTCTCTTCGCTCCATTTGCCCGATAAAAACGCTATGCCCTTTGCTCCCAAGTATTCCGCTTCGTCAACAGCCTCCAACAGAGTCTTTTCTGCTAAGAGCCGCTCGCTTTCGTCCAAATGGTTCGGGTTTAGCTTTGGGCCCAGCAGCCTCGGCTGCGCCCCGTAGCAAACTTTTAAACCGGATTGTTCTAAGAGTTTTTTCGCTTTTTCGCGCGTTTCATCGTCCTTGATTTGTGAAATTTCAATCGCGTCGAAATAGTCGTCGCTGGCGATACGCGTCAGGGATTCGAGCAAATCGTATTGCGCCGGCGGATGCGTCATCCATTGTATCGTGCCGATCTGGAAATACTTATGAATGCTGTCTTTCATCTGTGATGCCTCCCAGCTATTTTCTTTTAAGCGCTTTTTCCGCCGCCGCTACGATCGCGGACGCGTCTACACAATACTTTTGCAGAAGCTGCTTGTACGCGCCGGACTCGGCGTGACAATCCTGTATGCCCACCATCTCCAAAGGAGCGCGCGCGCCGCTTCTAACCAATTCTTCGGCGACCGCCGAACCCAGCCCGCCGATAATACTATGCTCCTCGGCGGTAACCAGCGCGCCTGTTTCACGCGCGCAATCGAGTATCAACGCCTTGTCGAGCGGCTTTACGCAAAACATATCCACTACTCTTGTCTCGACTCCCTTCGCCGACAGCGCGCCGGCCGCCTTCAGCGCTTCCGACACCATAGCGCCGCACGCCAAAATCGTCACGTCGCGGCCTTCTCTTACGATACAGCCCTTTCCCAGCTCGAATCTCGCGTTCGCGTCATGACATGCCGGAGCGGCCTCCCTCGAAAGCCGTATATACATCGGCGCATCCGTTGCAATCGCCGTTTTGACCATCCAATCGGTAATGGCCGCGTCCGAAGCTACCATCACGGTCATATTCGGCATAGCGCGCATAACGGCAATATCCTCAAGGGAGTGATGGGTCGAGCCGTCATAGCCCGCCGATAAACCGGCGTACGCACCCATCAGTTTTACGTTAAGGCCGGAATATGATAGAAACGTTCTGGCCGCGATTGCTCCGATCGTGCTAATAAAAACCGCGAACGTATTTACAAACGGAATTTTATTCCCGAGCGCCAGCCCGGCGGCCATGCCAACCATCGCGCTCTCCGATATTCCGCAGTTGATAAAGCGCTCCGGATATTCCGCCGCGAAAAGACAAGACTTTGTGGAGCTCGATACGTCGGCGTCCAATACGACGACGCGCTTATTCTCCCCGCCGTACTTTATAAGGGATTCCCCGTATACGTCTCTGATCGCTTTATCCATCGGCCCGCGCCTCCAAATCCCTTATCGCCTTGGCGTAGCTTTCGTCGTCGATCGGGTGGCCATGCCAGGCGCTTTGCCCTTCCATAAACGATACGCCTTTGCCCTTGACGGTTTTCGCCAATATGACGCTGGGCCGTCCTTTGCATCCCCTTGCGGCGTCGATAGCTTCGCAAAGAAGCGCAACGTCGTGTCCGTCCTCCACGAGGATCGTATTGCAGCCAAACGCCTGAAACTTCGCCTCGATATCACCCATAGGCATAATCGCCTCCGCGGCTCCGTCAAGTTGCACGCCGTTCCAGTCCAAAATGGTAATCAGCCGATCCGCCTTTTGCTTGGCCGCGTTCATTAAGACTTCCCATACGACGCCCTCGTTTATTTCGCCGTCTCCCAGAATCGCGTATACATAGGCGTCGTTTCCGTCTAGCTTGTCGGCGATAGCAAGCCCGAGCGCCGCGGCGTATGCACAGCCGAGAGGCCCGCTCGTAACTTCGACGCCGGGCGTATATATCGAGCATGGATGCCCTTGCAAATAGCTGCCGGGTTGCCGCAAGGTTCTCATATCTTCTTTTGGGAAAAAGCCCCTCTCCGCAAGCACGCGGTACAGCATGGGCGCGGCGTGGCCCTTGCTGAGCACCACTTTATCGCGCGCGGGATCGTTTTGGTTCTCCGGGCTGATATTCGCTTTTTCAAAATATAGCGCCGTTAGGATTTCGCACACCGATAGAGAACCGCCCGGATGCCCGGTTTGGATGGCGTGCAAAACCTCAATCACGTCTTTGCGAAATTGAAGGCAAAGACGCTCGAGCTCGGCCTTTCTCTCCAATGTCATCTTCATATGTAGTCCTTCATTCATTAACCGCTATCCTTTTGGGCAAAGAACTTCTTCGTTTTTTTTCGAAGATTGTCGGCCGACATTGCCTCAACCTGATGCCCGATCATGTCCTTGATCTCTTTCCAGCTCTTCCCAAACAGCGACATGATGCCTTGCGGCAGGAACATTAGGAAGACCATCAGCAGTACGCCATATAGGATCATGCGCAGCTGGGCGTTCCCTACGCGCAGCCATTCGGGCAATGTCGTTAGCAGCATAGATCCCAATATTGCTCCATCCAGGCTTCCAACGCCGCCTATGATCGCCATTGAAATAAGGGTTAGCGAATACCTCCATCTGAACTGATCCGGGCTGAGAAAGCCGATATACTGTCCGAATAACGCCCCGGCGATTCCGCCAATAAACGAAGCTAGCGCAAACGCGATTAGCTTGTATTTAACGGTATTGATACCGCAAGACTGCGCCGCCGGTTCATAATTCTTAATCGAAAGGAAAAACCTGCCGTATTTTGAGCGGAGAACATTTTTTAATAGAATATAAATGAGGATCATAAACACCGTTGCTACAATAAACAACACGTCCTTTTCCCTTAAGCTAAATCCGAATATCGAGTCGTACGGATATTTGGAAAGGCCAAGCGATCCCCCGGTCAATTCGCCGCCGTTTAAGAAAACGATGCATATCATCTCGCCAAATACTTGCGTAACGAGCGCAAGATAAGGGCCTCCACGAAGCTTAAGGGCTGGGATGCCCACCAACAATCCGAATACGGCGGACACAAGCGCCGCTAAGGGAATGCAGATCCACATGCTAAGCCCCAAGCGAACCATTATGATCGTCGAAGTATATGCGCCCAAACCGATAAACGCGGCTTGTCCAAGATGCGATTGATTCGTGTACCCGGTAACAATAACGATGCCCATTACTGCAATCGCGTTTATCATCGCTTGCGCGCCTATAACAGTCGCGTAACTCGACGACAGAAAATAGCCGATAAGCGCCGCCAGAAAAACCGATCGGGCAATATTCGGATGCTTAGATAGATATTGTTTCATAGTCTTCACCCCTATCAATGCTTGCTGACGGACTTTCTTTTAAATATTCCCAAAGGGAAGAACGCAAGCGTAAGAATACCAAAGCCGTATACGATTAGATCTTTGTACGTAGAAGAAATATATGCGGTGCTTAAGCTTTCAGTAAGTCCGACAATCAGCCCGCCGGCTACGGCGCCGACAAAATTGCCTAATCCGCCGATTACAGCCGCTATGAACGCTTTGAATATCAGCGTCGTACCCAGTTCAACAGAAATCGAGAATATCGGGCCAATAAGCATTCCCGCTATACAGCCCAATACAGCGGATATGGCGAAGGTAGCCGTTCTTGTACTTACTACGTTTACGCCCATTGTAGACGCGGTGCTAACGTCCTCGCACGCAAGGAGAATAGCCAGTCCAAATTTTGTTCTGTTGAAAAACAGCGTCAGAACAACGAGGAACACCAGCGCAATTGCGAATATTATCAGATTATTGAAGGATATGCTGATATTATTTACCGTAAATTTTGCAGTCGTCAACTTAACGTCCAATCCGGTGATATCCGGCCCATAAATAATGGTCGCCAAATTTTTGACAACTGTTGAAAGCGACATGGAAAAAAGCATAAATGTTATGGCTGTGGCATGCCTAAGACGAAAGAAGAATAGTTTTTCGATTATAATCCCATAACACATTACGAGCGTCAATGTGATGAAAAACGAGAAATAAAACGGGATGGACAGCACCTTTATCATATAACAATACACGATGGCGCCCAGCATAACCGTATCGGCATGCGCAAAGTTCAAATATCCTAACGACTTATATACCATCGACAGACCAAGCGCCGCCAATCCATAGAGCATTCCGCTCGTCAAGCCATTGACCGATTGAAGTACAAATAAACCCATGATTCACACCTCGGAGGTTTTGTTTTGCCGCCTGATAGAGGCCGCTAGGCCCCTATCAGGCATAATGCTTTTTTACGATCTTAGTTTAGGAAACCTGCTCCATAGTGTTCAGGTCGTACGTTGCGATATACTCATAAGATTTTGTTTCGTTTTTGCACTGGATCAGATACACGTTCCCTAAATAGTCGCCCGTAGCGGGATCAAAGGACATCGGGCCTTTGAGGCTCTTATAGTTCTTTGTGTTCCTGATCTCCTTCGCGATAGCGTCCCTATCGAGCGAGCCTACTCGCTCGATGGCCTGGGCGATGATCATCGTGGCGTCATACGCGTTCGCGGCGGTCTGGGTGGGCATTCTGCCAACAAGCTCGTTATAGCGGGCTACCCAATCCTGAATGTAGGGATCCGGGTTGCTGGCATAGAACGTTGCGGTGTAAATCGCGCCGTCTACAGCTCCGTTGGAGATTTCGAAAACCGGAGGATCGCTCAAGCCGGACGAACCGAAGATCTGCGCATCCCAGCCCATTTCCCTAACCTGCTTACAAATCGTCGCGGCAGGCATGTAGTGCTCCCACATAAGCAGCCCGTTGCAGCCCGCAGAGATCAGATTGCTGATCTGCGCGCTCATATCCTGATCCTCCACCTGGTGGGTTTCCGTGACAATTTCGATGCCCAATTTTTCGGCTGCCGCCGTCGCGAGATTCAGTCCGCCTACGCCAAAGTCGTCGTTGGAGTGGATGAACCCGAGCTTCGTTACTCCGTAGGATTCCATCGCGTACTTAATCAATATCTGAATCTGGGCATGGTCGCCTAAAATGCCGCGGTTTATCCACGGGTTGCCCGAAGCCGTAACCTTTGGATTGGAACAGCCGTGCGCCACGGCGGGAACACCGTATTGCTCCAGCACTTCCATTACGGCAAGCGTAACGCCGCTGCCATGAGGGCCGTCGATCGCCACGACATTATCGTTGGTAATCAGCTTTGTAGCCGCAGTAGTACCCACAGCCGCCGTATTTTCGTCATCCTCGCTGATTAATACCACTTGCTTGCCGAGTATGCCTCCCGCGGCGTTAAGATCATCAACCGCCATCTTCTTGGCCGCGAGCGCGTCCGCGCCTACCGACGCCATTGAACCTGTAAGATGGTCTATCGCGCCGAGGACTACTGTGTCCGCTTCATCCGCGGCGGCCGGAGCCGGTTCCGCCGGGGCGGGCGCTGCC
>DBDD01000027.1 GCA_002293365.1 Christensenella sp. UBA941
CGCCGCCATCGACAGCGCTATGGTCATCGCCAATACGAGTGTAAGAATTTTTTTCATGTCTTTCTCCTTCAGTTATTATGTCAAGGGCTCGTTTAGCCCGGGGAAACTAGTTATAAGTTGTAGGGGCGAACTGTGTTCGCCCGTGGATCAACGAATGCTTATGTTATTCGGCGGGCGAACACAGTTCGCCCCTACAGGCTTTCGCGCCTACAACGCGTAGCCCGGGAAAATCTCTTCCGCGAAAAACTGCATGTGCTCCCTCGTCTCTTCAAGGGTGTTGTCCGCAAAAATCAAGGCCGAAAACGTGTTTACACCCGCCTCGATATACTTTTCCACCATTTCCTTAACTTCATCCACCGAACCTACGAGGTTGCGCTCAGAATACTTCGACGCATCCCGGCCCTTCATAGTGGACTTTGAAAGCGATAAGGAATGCTTGTAGATTTGCGAGGCCTCGTAGCGCTTTACGGCCGCTTCATGCGTTTTCGCGATGGAAACGCTGATCTGCGGCGCGATATCGATTTGAGTATAGTCGCGCCCGTGCGCCGCGCAGCTTTCCTTCAGCGCCGCGACGCCCGTTTTAATCTCGTCGGGCGTGAGGAGCGCGGGCAGCCAGCCCGTGCCGTATTTCGCGACGCGGTCGTACGCCTTTGCGGAATTGCCTCCGAAATAGAACGGAAAAGGATTCTGCACCGGGTGCGGATAGCTTTGCAGGCCGGACACGCTGAAATATTTGCCGTCGGCCGTTACACGATCCTCTTTAAAAAGCCTGTCCATGATGGCTATGGATTCATCGAGCATATCGCCGCGGATCATGCCCTCCGCTTTCGGGCCGAATTCGGCCTCGAACTCCTCGCGGTACGCGCCTAAGCCCACGCCTAGTATTAACCTGCCGCCGGACAAATGGTCGAGCGTAACGAGTTCCTTCGCCATGACGGCGGGATTGCGAAACGGGATTACCAGCAGCGCCGTCGCGAGCTTTAGCTTTGTCGTGTTCTCCGCGATGGAGGCAAGCACCAAAAGAGGCGCGTAGTAGCGCGGCGGACGGCCGAATTCTTCTTGAACATAGTGTTGGGTCGAGATATGGTCGTTGCCCCAAACCGAATGAAAGCCCAGCTTTTCAGCGTACACTGAAAGCTCCACGATCTCCCTCGCGGACGAATAGGGAATCGGATACATCAGACCTTCGGTGCCGGTCGCTATGCCCAAGCCAAAGTTTGCCTTTTTCATCATTGCCCCCCCAATTCACGAATTAGTTATCTTAAGTATCGCCAATAATGTTTTATCGTAATAATTTATTTTCACCGGAGAGCATTATATAGAAACGCTTGTTTCGTGTCAATGAAGTGATTTTTCCAAGTATTTGCGCGATAAATATACTTTGTACGCCATTGATATGTATGATAAAAAAGTTATACATTTATAAAGTGATGAGATATTTAGTCATGGTTATCCAGGCTTATTGATACTGTAAAATCGCATATCTTCCTGCGAGTCTATATCCATACCCAGGCCATTATTCCGAAAAATCGCATAAGCAATTTTCGCGTCGTTCAAGATCGATAAATGGCGCGCGAAGCTGTCCTCCCCGAACGCCGGGTATATCAAGCCTGGCGGCGTCAGCGCAAGCGACGTTGTTCCGGTTCCATGCTTATCCGGTACTATTACGGCGGCATAACGTCCGGCCAATTCGGCAAATTCGCCTATGTCGTTGGACGATGCCAGCGGCAAGTCTCCATGCAGGAAAAGCATGGTATTCGCGCCATCATGCTCCACGCGCCTCGCGGCAAGTACGAAAGCTTCGTTCAACCCGCCGCCGGTCGTTTCGTGAATAATACTAACGCCCGGATAGCGCTCCCTCAGCCGAGCCTTTACGGAAGCGTCCGGCGTGACGACACAGCAGCGATTCACGGCGTCGCAGCCGAGCACGGCGTTTAACAGGCTTTCGAGCATAATCAGGCTAAGCTTTTCCCGCTCTATCGGCGAACATATCGTGCTGAGCCTTTGCTTGGCGTCGGATAAGGATTTGACGGGTATGACCGCGACCGTCATTCCGTTTGGCTGATTTCGCGCAGATAGCGGTATACAGTCGGCTCGGAGATTCGAAGGCGCTTTGCGACCTCGCCCACCGCGCCCTTGATCAGGAACAGATTTTTCTCGTAAAGACGAAGCACGAATTCCTTCTTCTCCTCGACGAGCATGCGCGCCGGGTCTGCAAACCCGGTTTCGCTCTGGGTTTGCTCGAATGTCGTATCGACCAAGTCGCCTACGGTATGCGAAAAATTCTCGTTGACAAATCTCCCTACCCCCGCCGCGCCGCTCTGTTTTTCGCCGGCGGCAAACTCGACCTCGCCGTCGAGGATCGCTTTATACTTCATGGCCTCCGTTATGTCCACGTTTGTACACAGCAAACCGATTATTTCCCCCGCCTTATCGCGAATATAGAATGTAGACGATTTAAGCGTGCGCGTTCCTTCAAACGCCTGCCCGCAATAGTTTGCGACAAATTCTTTATCCGTATACTTTTTGCTGAAAACCGTGCGCAAGGCGAAGTCGGTTATGCCGCCTCCCACGGCGCGGCCGGTTATTTGCCCGTTCTCAAGAAAGATAATCGAATGCTCCAAGTCTGATAGATCGTGCAGCAGTACCTCGCACCTCGGCCCGCAAATTTGGGCGATAAATTTTGCAAAAGGGATATAAGACTCAATGATTTCACGATGTGTCATAGTTAGTCTCCTCTGCAATAAAATAAGACTGTTGATCACTAATTATTATCTTGCATATATTTTATCACACGATATTTATATATTCAATCGAATATTGTCCACCAAATTTGACACGCGGCGTTTTTATGATATAATGCAGACGAACGGCGAAGAACGGGCGAGTAACGTTTCAAGNNGCAAAACGCGAAGAACTCCCGGGAGCCGCGCTTTCGAAACGCGTTATGCAAACGACGGTTAATGCCATGTAGGGGACGATGGCAATCGTCCCAAGCCCAATTAACTGGCGGATTACCATCCGCCCCTACGAAATTTTGCATTATCCATCGCATACTTAGCATCGCTTAGTAGGGAGCGCCGTCTGCCCTCGTTACGGGCTTAAAGCGGAGCTGAAAGGCTCAATTAGGGTGGTACCGCGGCAGTTCGTCCCTTTCGGATGAATTATGCCGCGATTTTTTAGTTTTCCAAGGAGTGGTAGTTTATGGATTATAGAGCGCCCAAGGGCACGAAGGACGTCCTGCCCGCCGAGAGCCATAAGTGGCAGTATATCGAACGCGAGGCACGCGCCGTAACGAAGGCTTTCGGCTACAAGGAGATCCGCACGCCCGTATTCGAGCATACGGAGCTATTCCTGCGCGGCGTCGGCGATACGACGGACATCGTACAGAAGGAGATGTACACCTTCGAGGATAAAAAGGGCCGCTCGATAACGCTAAAGCCCGAAGGCACGGCGGGCGTTGCGCGCGCGTTCCTCGAAAGCGGGTTGGTCTCCGCCCCGCAGCCTATCAAGATGTACTATCTTAATTGCCCCGTATTCCGCTACGAGCAGCCCCAAAGCGGACGTTTGCGCGAGCATCATCAGTTCGGAATAGAAGCCTTCGGCGCAAAGGAGCCGAGCGTGGACGCCGAGATTATCGCGCTGGCTATGGCGCTGTTCAAGCGTCTGGGCGTTACGGAGCTCGCGCTGCATATCAATTCCATCGGTTGCCCCGAATGCCGCCCGGCCTACAACCAAAAGCTGCGCGAATACTTCGAGGCGCAAAAGGCCATGCTTTGCCCCGTTTGTAACGACCGGCTCGAAAAGAATCCTCTGCGCATACTCGACTGCAAAGAAGACAGATGCCAGGCGATTGCCAAAGGCGCGCCGTTGATGCTTAACAATCTTTGCCCGGAATGCGAAACGCATTTTGACGGCCTAAAAGAGTTTTTGGGCGCTGCGGGATTGAACTATGAAATCGACCCGTTTATCGTGCGCGGCCTCGACTATTATACAAAGACTGTCTTTGAAATCGTATCGCAGTATGCGGGCGCGCAAGGCACGGTTTGCGGCGGCGGGCGCTATGACGGCCTGCTTGAACAGCTTGGAGGCCCAAAAATGTGCGGCATAGGCTTCGGCATGGGTATGGAGCGGCTGCTTATGGTGATGGAGGGCCAAGGCGTCTCCGCCGGCGAGGGCTATTCGCCCGATCTTTTCCTGATTGCTGTAGGCGAAAACGCAAAGCGCCGCGCGTTCGAAATCTGCATGGAGCTGCGCGAAAGCGGCGTCTCGGTCGAGGTAGACCATTGCGCCCGCAGCGTCAAGGCCCAGATGAAATTCGCGGATAAGCTTTCCGCCCGGCATACCGCCGTTATCGGCGACGACGAGCTGGCCTCGGGTAAATTGCGAATTCGCGATATGAAAACGGGCGAACATAGCGAGTGCGGTCTTAGCAGCGACGAGATTGCGAACGCATTGTTGTCAACTTAAACCCGCCGCCTGCGGGCGGCGGGGTGGTAGACCCGCGAAGGCTAGCTCAAAGCGCCGGGGTGATCGACCATAAAGATTGACCCCGGCTGGTCGGGTGTTTTGGATAAACAAATTTCACATAAAACAGGAGAAATACGATGTCTGAACTATTGATGGGATGGAAACGCACGCATCTGTGCGCGGAGCCGGCGATTGAATCCGTCGGTCAGGAAGAAGTGCTTATGGGCTGGGTTGCCCGCCGCCGCGACTTGGGCGCGCTGATCTTCGTCGACTTGCGCGACCGCTCGGGCATCATGCAGATCGTATTCGACCAAGGCGATTTAAGCGCCGAGGACTTCGCCCGCGCGGAGCATATCCGCAACGAGTTTTGTATTGCCGTGAAAGGCCAAATCGTCAAGCGCGATCCGGAAACGGTAAACGAAAAGCTGGCGACGGGCTATATCGAGCTGCGCGTAAGCGAGTTCAAGCTGCTAAGCAAATCCGAAACGCCGCCCTTCTATATCGAGGACGACGTCAACGTTCAGGAAATGTTGCGCTTGAAGCACCGCTATCTCGACCTACGGCGACCCGAGATGCAAGAGACGTTGCGGCTGCGCCATCGCCTAGCAAAAGCCACGCGCGACTATTTCGACGAAAACGGTTTCATGGAAATCGAAACGCCGATGCTCGGCAAATCGACGCCCGAGGGCGCTAGGGACTATTTAGTCCCCAGCCGCGTACATCCCGGCGCGTTCTACGCGCTGCCGCAGTCGCCGCAGCTCTACAAGCAGCTGCTTATGGTTTCCGGCATGGACCGGTATTTTCAGATCGTAAAGTGCTTCCGCGACGAAGACTTGCGCGCGGATCGTCAGCCGGAATTTACGCAAATCGACGTTGAAATGTCTTTTGTGGATATCGACGACGTACTATCTATAAACGAAGGGCTTATCAAGCGCCTGTTTAAAGAAGGGATTGGAGCCGATATAAAGCTGCCGCTGAAGCGCCTAACGTATAAAGAAGCGATGGCGCGCTTCGGCTCCGACAAGCCGGACACCCGCTTCGGCCTTGAGCTATGCGATATCAGCGATATCGCGAAGGGCTGCGGCTTCCAGGTATTCTCGGGCGCGGTGGAAAAGGGCGGCAGCGTACGCGCTATAAACGCCAAAGGCTGCGTCGAAAAATTCGCCCGCCGGGAAATCGACGCGCTCGTAGATTTTGTAAAAATCTACAGGGCCAAGGGCATGGCCTGGATCAGCGTCACGAACGAGGGTCTGAAGTCCCCGATTACGAAATTCCTTACCGAGGACGAGACAAACGCGATCCTCTCACGCTTAAACGCCGAGATTGGCGATATACTGTTCTTCATCGCGGATTCCGACGATATCGTCTTCGATTCGCTGGGTAATCTGCGCCTTGAACTCGCGAAAAAGCTGGATTTAATCCCCGAGGGAACCTTCGATCTTCTTTGGGTAACGGAATTCCCTCTGCTCGAATGGGACGCTGAAAACAAGCGATTTTCCGCGAAGCATCACCCATTCACAAGCCCTATGGACGAGGACATCCCGCTGCTCGATACCGACCCCGGCAAAGCGCGCGCCAAAGCGTATGACATCGTGCTTAACGGCACGGAAATCGGCGGCGGCAGCATCCGTATCCACAGCGTGGAGTTGCAGGAAAAGATGCTGGGCGTACTGGGTTTCTCGAAGGAGAGGGCATGGCAAAGCTTTGGCTTCCTGATGGAGGCGTTCAAGTTTGGCCCGCCGCCGCACGGCGGTATCGCCTATGGCCTCGACCGGCTCACGATGCTGCTCGGCAATCGGACGTCCATACGCGATACGATCGCGTTCCCGAAGATTCAAAACGCCGCCTGCCCGCTTACAGACGCGCCGGGCGAAGTCGAAGCGAAGCAGCTTCGGGAGCTGCATATAAACGTTAGGAATTAGAAATTTGTTGTAAAGCTTCTCGCAAAATATGCCGATATTGTATATAATGTATTTGGCATCATAAACTAATTCCTAGTTCCTAGCATGGAGGCTGGATTTATGGCCGCAAAATCGGGGAATACTAACTTCATCGAAACCGACGTGAATAACCAGCGCGGCACAGTGCGCTCCGTGCGCGGCAAAAATGTTGTGGTTGGGTTCACGCGGGCGCAAGCTTGCGATAAATGCGGCGCGTGTTTCGGCAAACCCGGCGAAGGCATGTTCGTGGAGATTGCCAACACGCTCGGCGCCAAGCCCGGCCAACAGGTCGAACTCGCGTTCGGACAAAATTCGGTTATTCTCGCGGCGCTTACGGCCTACGGCTTGCCTCTTTTGGCGTTGATCCTCGGAATAGCGGCCGGGTTGGCGTTATTGCCGCCGTCAAGCGCCCGCGAGCTCATAGCCGCAGGCATTGGGCTTGCCCTTTGCGCGCTGGTATTCATCGTATTGCGGCTTCGCGAACCGAAGCGGCGAAAGCTTCCGCGCTACAAGCTACAAATGGTTCGAATCTTAGACTGATATTGGGCTGAAATAAAAGGAGGACAACATGGGAAACGATGTTATCGTAACGTTGACAAAGAAAAATTTCAAAGAAATCGCGCTTAAATCGGACAAGCCCGTCTTGGTCGACTTTTGGGCCGAATGGTGCGGGCCTTGCCGCATGGTCGGGCCTATAGTAGACGAGCTCGCGGAGGACTACGAGGGCAAGGTTGTCGTCGCAAAGCTCAACGTCGACGACGAAAGCGAACTGGCAATCGAATACAAGGTCATGAGCATTCCGACGCTCATCCTTTTCAAGGACGGCGAAATCGCGGAGAAAATCGTCGGCGCGCGCCCCAAGGAGGATCTGGAGGAATTACTGGACGAGCACCTGTAAAAAACCAATAGAAATTAGCGATTGACATGGAATTTTGCGCGTGTCAATCGCTTTTTTTGTCAATATATAATTATTTTCTGCTGGTTATATTCTATTAATAATTTACTCATGTCCGAATTTGTGTTATATTGTATGAATATTATCGTATAATTTGTCGTTTAGTATCGCCTTTAGAATCATTTGCTCCATCGGCAAATATTAATTTGAAGGGTGAATCTATGCGCACATCCACTCCCGATTCCAATAAATACTCAAAAGCACGCTTTTTTTGGGCAAAAAAGCCCGTACAAAGCGGCGAACCTCGATATCTGCCGCTCTATACACATCTATCGGACGCGGCGGAAACCGCCAGACGCCTATGGAATACTTGGTTCCCCGAAAATATAAAGCGGCGTTTTTCGCCGGAGCATTATATTTTTCTTGCCGCCGCGCACGATTTAGGCAAAGCTACTCCCGCTTTTCAAACAAAACAGTCCCATATTACCAGTCCTGAATTGAACCAAATCTTACTCGAAGCTCTAATTAGCGCAGGCTTCAATTTCAACAAGAGTTATTCCGACGCTTCGAAAACGCGTCACGAGCTGGCGTCGCACGCTATCCTGGCGCGTCATAAGCTGCATGACAGTCTGTGCGTAGTTTTAAGCGGCCACCACGGCAAGCCGCCAAGCGCAAGGCAGCTAAACGATATAAACGGCTATGCGGCGCATTTCGGCTTCGACGATTATCGGTGGAAGGAGGCGCAAGACACGCTCTTCCACGACGCGCTCGCGCTAGCCGGGCTTTCGCTTGAAGAAGCGCGCTCGCTGCGGTTCACGCGCCCCGACCAAGCGCTTTTATCCGCTATGATAATCCTCGCCGACTGGATCGCCAGCGACGAAACGCTTTTTCCGCTAGTCGATTTCGACGATTACTCCCCCATCGATTCGGCCAAACGCGCCGAATCCGCGCTCGCAAAGCTCGCTTTACCCCATCGCTGGACGCCGGATACGGGCGGATTCGGGCTATTCGAACAACGCTTCGGCATCGACAATTTCGAAAGAAAGGTACGCCCGGTTCAGGCGAAAGCGTTGACAGTCGCCACGTATATGGAACCCGGCATCATGATAATCGAAGCGCCGATGGGCGAAGGAAAAACCGAGGCCGCTTTAGCCGCCGCCGAGGTGCTGGCCGGTAAGAACGGACTGCGCGGAGTCTACTTTGCGTTGCCTACCCAGGCGACCTCCAACGCAATGCTCAAGCGCATAAAAGACTGGATCGAAAAGTTCGATACCGAAGGAGAAAAATATAGCATACGCCTCGCGCACGGCAAAGCGGAGCTAAACGAGACTTATCGCAGCATAAAGCTGTCCGGCGACATATCTATGGATGGCGGCGAAGAAAATGCCGTCTTTGTTCACGAATGGCTCAACGGGCGAAAAAAAGGCTTGCTTGCGGACTTCGCGGTCGGCACTATCGACCATGTGCTAATGGCGGGGTTGAAACAAAAGCATCTCGTTTTGCGCCACTTGGGGCTCGCCGGCAAGGTTATTATACTCGACGAGGTACACGCCTACGACGTTTATATGAATAGCTTCCTGCTTATGGCGCTGGCGTGGTTAGGGGCATATGGCGCGCCTGTAATCGTGCTGTCGGCAACCTTGCCCTCGTCGCGGCGGCGCGAGCTATTAGACGCCTATACCGGCAAAATTAACGAGCCCGTTCAATCGCTCGCCTATCCGCTAATAACCTATACCTGCAACGGCAAAGTCGAATGCGAGGAGATAACAAATGACGCGCGCCGCTCGCGCGAAGTTTCGCTTCGCCGCATAGGCGGCGGCGCGCTTGCGGCCGAACTGGAAAGCGCGCTTTCCGGCGGCGGCTGCGCGGGCGTAATAGTCAATACGGTCGGACGCGCTCAAAGGATATATCTTGAGCTCGCGGAGCGCTTTGGCAAAGAACGCGTCTACCTCCTGCACGCGCGGCTTTTGGCGCGCGAACGCTCTAAGCTCGAAGACGAGCTGGCTGAAATGCTTGGCCCGCCTGGAAAGACAAAAAACCGCCCGGAAAACCCCGACAAGATGATTCTTGTCGGTACCCAGGTTATCGAACAATCGCTGGATTTCGATTTTGACATCCTCGCAAGCGATTTGTGCCCAATGGATTTGCTCCTACAGCGCATCGGGCGGCTGCACAGACATAGGCGCGAACGCCCTACGAAGCTACGCGAGGCAACTTGTCTCGTGCTGGAAACCGAAGGCGAGCTGGAAAGCGGCGCGGAGGCGATTTACAAAGCATATCCCCTACTGCGCACGCGCGCGCTGCTGCCGGACAAGGTTTGCCTGCCGGAAGATATTCCTCGCCTCGTCGCCGGGGTTTACGACGACGAAAACAGCGAAGAATTTGCCGAGACGCGCAATTCATATAAAACAAATAATGAAAAAAGAATAATGTCCGCAAAAACATTTCAAATCGGCAAGCCCGCCGCCGAACGAAAGACGCTGGTCGGCTGGCTGGATACGAAATTGCGCGACGACTCCGAAAAGCGCGGGGAAGCCGCCGTGCGCGACGGCGCGGATTCTATCGAAGTAATCGTAATACAGCAGCGCGCGTCATATCTGCGTCTACTGCCCTGGATAGAAGATGGACGAGCCATTCCAATCGGAATTCCCGACAACGATCTAGCTATCACGCTCGCCGGATGTTCCATTCGCCTGCCGGCGATGTTTGGCGGAGAATGGATCGTAGATAGAGCTATCAAGGAATTGGAGGAGCGAATGGCTGCTCTGGGCTTGGACAAGACGTGGTACGCGTCGCCCTTCCTTAAAGGCTCCCTTTGCCTCGTTCTTGACGAAAATCTGGAGGCGGCGCTTTGCGGCTGCCCTCTTCGATACGACGAAAAACTAGGGCTGGTACATGAAAAGGAGGCGCGATAGATGACCTTACCCGAGTTTAACCTGCTGGACGAACCTTGGATTCTCGCGAGCGACAGCAACGGAAAAACAATTATGCTCTCGATTAAAGACGTATTCGCCCGCGCGCACGAGCTTGGCGCGCTTTCCGGCGAGCTGCCAACGCAGGACGCCGCCATTTTGCGGCTATTGCTTGGCATACTCCATGCAGCCTTCCCCTATACGGATGAAAACGGAAGCGCAATACCCGAAGGCGGCGTTCTCGATTTTTGGGAGCGCATTTGGGCGAGGGGAAGTTTTCCGATGGATGCGATCGAGAGATATTTACTGCGCTATCGGGAACGATTCTGGCTCTTTCATCCTGAGCGGCCATTCTATCAGATTGCCGACATGGACAAGGGCACGACCTACAGCGCTTCCAAGCTGATCGGCGAGCTCTCCGAAAGCTCGAACAAGCTAAGACTGTTCCAAGCCCGTACCGGCAGCGCTAAAGCATCGTTAAGCTACGACGAAGCCGCGCGCTGGCTCCCGTATTTGATCGCGTTTGACGACACTTCCTCCAAGCCGACGCGAGGCGATACGAAGCTGCCGTCTCCGGGCGCGGGCTGGCTGGGCAAGCTCGGCATGCTCTACGCCGTAGGCGCAAACCTATTCGAAACGCTATGGCTAAACTTAGTACTAACAAACGATAACGGCGAGCGCTGGGATACGGGCGGCGCGGCGTGGGAGCTCGATAAGCCCCGCATTGCCGAACGCGTAGAGATCGCGTTCCCATCAAGCCAAGCGGCGCTTTTGACGCTGCAATCCCGCCGGATATTGCTCGAACGCGATCTAAACGGCGTAATAGGTTTTCGATTGCTGGGCGGCGACTTTTTTCAGCGGGAAAATGCTTTTATAGAGCAAATGACTCTTTGGCGCGCCTCTAAAGACCGCGAGGACGCATATACGCCCAAACGGCACGATATTGCCAGGCTTTTGTGGCGGGATTTTACATCACTTTTTGTAAAGACAAACAACGCGCATATTCCGGGCGTCGTGCGCTGGTTGAGCGAGCTGCAAGAGGATCGGCTTATAAAAGCGCAACAAGTCCGATTGCGGGCTTCGTCGGTACAATATGGCGACAAGGACTTTTTTGTAACGGATATCTTCGACGATACGCTATCGATCAACGCGGCGCTTTTATCCAATCTCGGCGAAGCTTGGAACATAAGAATCACAAACGAAATCGACATTATCGAAAAAGTCATAAACCATCTCGGCTTCTTCGCCTCCGAGCTTGCGGAGGCTTCCGGCGATTCGCCAGGTGGAACGGGGCGGCGCCGAGCCGCGCGCGAAGAGGCGTATTTCCGTCTGGACGTCCCCTTCCGCGAATGGCTAGCAAATATCGACCCGGCTAAGAACGATATCGACGTCGCCATAAAAGTATGGCGGAGTAAAGCGTATCGAGAAATCATGCGTTTGGGGCAAGAACTAATAGCCGAAGCCGGCGATCGAGCGTATATAGGCCGTACTGTCAGAGAAAACAAGCGCGAGGAACTCCTTACCGCTCCAAAGGCATACAACAAATTTATCTACCTAGTTCGAAAAACTTTTGATTTTACAGGGGAGGGATGACCATTGGCACAGGAAAACGAGCTGAGCTCTTTCGTGCTCGGCAAAATCAGGCTTTTGGATATGGAGACGCCCTGGGCGCGCGGTATGCTCGCGAAGCTTCGGCGCGGCGTCGGCAAATCGCCGGGAGAGCTGCCGGAGCTATGGGAAGCTACGCTAATCGACGCTCCGGAAGCCTGGAATGGCCGCGACGGCGTGCCTAGCTTCGAACAAAACGCGGTACATGCGGCGCTGACGCTCTACGCGCTGCACCGCCAGGGTAAAACCGGCAGCATGAACTTAAAAGAAGGCGGCTCCCTAGGCGCTGCGGCAGCGCGGCTGGTAGACGCCGGCGGCGGCAATTTCGACGCGGTCAAGCGCAGATTCGACGCAGTCGTAACCGCCTCGGATTTTCTCGAACTCGCACACCACGCCCGCGGTATCGTTCAGCTTCTAAAAGCGGCCGATATCAAGCTGGACTATCCGCGCTTCGCGCTCGATCTCTTTTATTATCAAATCCCATCCCAATTGAATCATGTACGGCTGCTATGGGGCCAGGCGTTCTATGGAGTACTGAATAGAGCAAAAGACGAAAAAGACGGAAAAGACGGAAAAGACGGAAGAAACGGCAAGGAAGGAAAGGAAGGAAAAGCCGAATGAAAAAAGTAATATATGTAGATTTTCACGTTTTACAAAACGTACCGCCGAGCTGCCTGAACCGTGACGATACCGGCAGCCCCAAAAGCGCCGTCTACGGAGGCGTTCGCCGCGCGCGCATATCGTCGCAGGCATGGAAGCGCGCGATGCGCCTGATGTTCCTCGACTATTTCGATCCGTCGGAGCTGGGCAGCCGTACGAAGCTCGTCTTCGACCTCGTCGCCGAAGAAATCCAAAATCTTAGGCCGGATACCTCCTTCGAGGAAGCTATGGCAAAGGCTAAAACCGTACTGGATAAAGCAAAAGTTAAGGCGTCTAAAACTAAAGGCGAGGAAAACAAGCTTGCGGCGCTGTTCTTTATCGGCGCGCAGCAGGCAAAGAACCTCGCTTCTCTGGCGGCAGGCGAAGCCGAGGCTTCAGAAAAAGAAATCCTCGACGCGCTGAAGAAAAACAACGCCGTGGACGTGGCTCTATTCGGCAGAATGGTCGCGGATAATCCTCTTATCAACTGCGACGCGTCTGCCCAGGTTGCCCACGCCATATCGACGCACAAGGTCGATAACGAATACGACTTCTTTACCGCCGTGGACGATCTCGCGCCCGAGGATACCACAGGCGCCGGCCATATGGGAACCGTGGAATACCACTCGGCTACGATGTACCGCTACGCGACTGTCGCGGCGCATAATCTCTACGAGCAGCTCGGCAGCGACGCAGACGCGCTAAGCAAGACGATCCGCGAATTCGCCAGAGCCTTCGTTTGCTCTTTACCTTCCGGCAAGCAAAACACCTTTGCCGCCAACACCGTACCCGACGCCGTTTTTATCGCTTTGCGCACCGACAGGCCGCTAAGCATTGCTAGCGCCTTTGAGACGCCAGTAAGCAGCAAGGGCGGTATTGGAGGATTCCTGCCCGCCTCGGCGCAGGCGTTGGAAAAGTACGCGCTGGACGTCTATAGAGACGGCTTTTGTCTGCGCCCGGCTAAATCCTATATAGCGGGCCGTTATCTCGATAATCTGGGCGAGCGCCTTCCTTTTGACGAGCTCATAGAGGCGCTGGGCGCGGACGCCGCCGAGATGGTGCGCCCATGAGTACGCTGCTTCTGCGCCTTGCCGCCCCTTTGCAGTCCTGGGGACTGGGCGATAAGTTCGAGCAGCGCGGCACCGCGCGCGAGCCTACCAAGAG
>DBDD01000269.1 GCA_002293365.1 Christensenella sp. UBA941
AGATCCGCGATATCGGATACCATCGACGGCGGCAGCGAGAGCATCCCGCCGACGCCGAAGCCGATAAGCGCGATCATCGGCACCATGGAAAGCCACGTCGAGCGCATATAATCCAGCGCGAAGAGCACCATTAGCAGCATGATAAGCGAGCCGAGCACCCCGCAACCCACGGCTATGAGCAACGCGGGCTTTTTATCGAGTTTCTTTGAAATAAGCACCCACAGCGGCTGAGAAAAAACGGCGCAGGCAAACATCGTGCCAAGCACGAGGGCCATCTTATCGTTCGCGTAGTTCAAGGCGAATGTAAACGTATGCAGCGCGAGCGCGCCCACCCAGGCCGAAGCGAAATTCACTAGCAGATAGCCGGTGGCGACGAAGCGGAAGTCCTTGTTGCGCAGCGCCACGGCAAACGAAAGGAACATGCGCTTTGGGCGGAAGCGGGACTTCGTCGCCTTGGCAAACGTACGGTATTTCCAGGTGCTTATTATGCCGTACAGCCCCGTTGCCAGCATGATCAGCGAGCCGACCA
The DNA here is from genome assembly GCA_002293365.1 of Christensenella sp. UBA941. GTDB lineage: Bacteria > Bacillota > Clostridia > Christensenellales > UBA941 > UBA941. Next base: position 530 of record DBDD01000269.1, read on the forward strand.
GCGCCATATACAGGTACGCGTCGGGGTTGAACTGTCCGTCGGGATAGGCGGGAGTAGGCCGGAAAAAGAACAGCGTACCGCCGACGGTGGGGAAGACCATGCCCAAAACAAAGAAGGCGGTTTTGTAGCCTTGGACGCTCGTACGCTCGTAATAATCGTTCGTGAGCTCTGCGCCGAGCGCATTATAGGGTACGGCGTATAGCGTCATGAATGTGCGGATCAGCAGCAGAATCACAGCGAGGATAAAGAACTTGAACACCGTGGAATACGAAGGATCGATCGTCCATAGAACCAAATTTAAAGCCGTCGCGCCCACGGCCCCGATCAGCATAAAAAGATGCCTGCGTCCAAAGCGGCGCGAAGCGAAATTGTCCGTAATATGGCCCATGATAGGATCGCTTATCGCGTCCCAAACGACGCCGAGCGACGCCGCCAGACCGACCCATCTACCAGGGATATGTAAAATGTTAGTGGCATAAAACATTAGATAGGACGTCAAAAGCTGTAATACCACGCCGAAACTGAGATTTCCCACGCCATACCCGAAGCGGACACGAGAAGGAAGCCCGGCATTTGATTTTTCCAAAAACTACCCCCATTAACAAAAATCCGGCGATAAATTATAGCATGGGTCAATTTTTCCCAAGCATATTGTGCTTAAGACAACAGTATAAGCCATGCGTGCAATTTTGCATAGTGCTATCGCGGCATCCATGATATAATAGAATTCAATTGTGATACGGACATGGCGGCAATTTTAAATCTTTGGAGGGAGTGTTCATGGAGGGAGTGGCAAGCGGAGAATATGTTTGCATAAAGGCGTTGGAAAACGGCGTTAGCGTTATTGGCATGACACGTGGGCGCGATACGCGGCTGCATCATACCGAAAAGCTGGACAAGGGCGAAGTTATGCTCGCGCAGTTTACGGAGAGCGTTTCGGCAATCAAAATCCATGGCCGCGCGCGCGTGTATTGCGCCCATGGAGAGTTCGAATCGGGCGCGGAGTGATGTGGACGGTTATTAGAATGCTAAAAGGCGAAAAGGCGGCCGACGATATGGAAAGCCTTTTAACCGGCGCGGGCATTATGTGCAGAAAGAGGCCGGTTTATAAAAAAACGCCTGCCGCAGACAACTACTATGAACTGCTCGTTTTGCCATCCGAAACGGAAGCTGCGAACGAGATTTTGCTGGAAAAGGGAATATAATCGAGTGGCTTATATTGCATTGACCCGAAAGGAGCGATTTTCATCTTGAAACGTATCGGCGTACTAACGAGCGGGGGCGATACGCCCGGCATGAACGCGGCGATCAGAGCCGTTTTAAAGATTGGCATCCACTACGGCTATGCCGTGATGGGCGTATATCACGGCTACAATGGCCTTATTGACGGACGGATACATCAATTACAGCATTCCGACGTAGACAATATGATCCACAAGGGCGGTACGCTCCTTCGAACCGCCCGCTGCGAAGCGTTCAAGACCGAAGAAGGCGTACAGAAGGCCTTAAAAGTAATAAGGGCCTATAATCTTGAGGGGATCGTCGTTATCGGCGGCGACGGCAGCGCCCGCGGCGCGCAGGTTTTACACCAAAAGGGCGTGCCGACGATGCTATTGCCGGGTACTATAGATAACGACATGGGCTTCACAGACTATACGATCGGCTTCGATACGGCGTCCAACTCCGTCATGACCGAAATATACAAGATTCGCGACACGATGCGCTCGCACGACCGCGTGGGCGTTCTGGAAGTCATGGGGCGCAGCTCGGGCGATATCGCGCTTAGGGCCGGCCTCGCGGGCGGTGCGGATATAGTATTGGTGCCGGAGAAAAAGCAGGATTGGTCGGCGGCGGCCGATCATCTCGTGGCAAACAAGCTTAAGGGCAAGCTGACCAGCATCGTCATCATGGCCGAGGGCGCGGGCAGCGCGGACGACTTCAAGCTATTCGTGCGCAACAACACAGACGTCGATATCCGCTCCATCGTTTTGGGCTACATTCAGCGCGGAGGGCAGCCGACGGCTTTTGACCGCGTTTTGGCGACGCGCCTCGGCGCCAGGGCCGTTGAATTGCTGAACGAGGGATCTTCAGGCCGCGCGATAGGCATGCGCAAGAACGCCATAATCGACATGGATATCGACGAGGCGCTCGCTATGCCGCCTCAATTCGATATGAGCCTCTTGGAATTAAACGAGATCTTGGCGAAGTTTTGATGGCTCCGCTTACGAGAAACCAGGAAATCGTACTGACGATAGACGGCCTTACGAGCGAGGGGCAAGGCGTAGGGCGCTACGAGGGCTTTGCTGTATTCGTACCGTTCGTGCTGCCGGGCGAAGAGGCTCTTGTGCGTATAATCAAGCCTTCCGCGTCTTACGCGGTCGGCAAGCTTATAGAATTGAAAACCGAAGCGCCGGAGCGGGTGGGGCCCGCTTGCGACGCTTTTTTCAAATGCGGCGGCTGCCAGCTACAGCATTTGGAGTATTCGGCGCAGCTTTTTGCCAAACGCCAAATCCTTGTCGACGCGCTGAAGCGGCTCGGCGGCTTCGATAACGCCGAGGCGCTCGTTACCGATACGTTAGGAGGGCAGGCGTACGGCTATCGCAATAAGGGCTCGTTCCCTGTGCGTGATGTAGACGGCGTTGCCCGCGCGGGCATGTTCGCGCCGCGCAGCCATCGGCTTATCCCGATAATGCGCTGCCCAATCGCTTGCGGCGAAATCAACGCGGCGCTCGAGCGCTTTTGCGGCTGGCTCGCGGATGAAAAAATCCCGGGCTACGACGAAGATAAACATCGGGGCGTCGTCCGCCACGCGGCGTTTCGCAAAACAACGAATGGCCTTATGGCGGTTATCGTGACGGCTGGGAACGAATTGCTGAAAAAGCGCGCGCTAATCGACGCCCTCGAAGGCGTGGCTACGAATATCGTTCACAATATTAATCCCGGGCGCACGAATACGGTTTTGGGCAAGCGCAGCGTATCCATATGGGGCGAACCGCTTGAGGAGGAGCTTTCGGGGCTGACATTCGTCGTTTCGGATCAGTCGTTTTTACAGGTGAACCACGATCAAGCGCAAAGGCTGTACGCGCTGGCGCTGGACGCTTTAGAGCTTACGGGGAACGAAACCGTCGCCGACGCATATTCCGGCGTCGGGACTATAGCGCTGGCGTTGGCGAAGCGCGCTAGGCGCGTCGCGGGGATCGAATATATAAAAGAAGCCGTCGCGGACGCTGAAAAAAACGCGGCGCTAAACGGTATAGAGAACGCCAGGTTCTACGAGGGAACGGTGGAGGCCGTCTTGCCGACATTGGTAAAGCAAACCCGCTTCGACGCTATAGTTCTCGATCCGCCGCGCAAGGGCTGCGAACGGGCCGCGCTTGACGCCGTTATCGCGTCGGGAGCGAAAAAAGTGGCTTATATATCCTGCAACCCGGCGACGCTCGCGCGCGACGCGAAAATTCTTTGCGAAGGTGGTTTTACGCTGGTAAAGGCGTCGCCGGTGGATATGTTCTCTCAGTCTTCGCATTTGGAGGCTATGACATCGTTTTGTCGGTGTTGTAATCCAGTATAATGATGCTATTTCATTTTCTTTTAAAGGCCATGATAATCTATGATTATGTCTTCCCATTGCACTCACCTGCAGATGTATATCGTGAGATTAACATTATTAGGGATTCCTGTAAACGAAATGAAATATATGCTTTTTGATTGTTCATTTTTAAACAATGAGGCTTTTACTTATCGGGAAGAATCGCGGTGATGTTCATTTGCTGGCTCGAAAAATCTTACGTGATACTCTCCCCGGCAAGGCAAAACGCCGACTATATCGGTTCGTCCGGTTCGATAGGCGTCGCCCCAATAACCAGCAGCCGCTCTTCGTCGCTTCCCTCCGTGCATGTGGAAAGCGCGATATACCTGTTTGCGCCTTCCGTGCCCAGCGAAGCCATGTAATCGTTCATGATCTCCTCTTCTTGGCTATGGAGCGCGTAGAGCGGATCGCGCACGCCAGTTTCTCTGGCCGCGAAAATGCGGTAGGTTAGCGTTTCGCCCCCGGCTGTATAGATGGTGATTTCCGGATGAGCGTCCAAATAGCCGTCTTCAAGATATAGGTTCAAATCCGAAAACATGCTGCCGTCGTTCATTCTGTGGCCGTAAATAACGGTAAAAGCCCCGTCAAACTTATCGGAAAAGCGATAATCCATGAATATCGCGCCTGAAGCGTTCTTTTCGCCGCCGAACGTGACGCCCATATATTTATCGTTATCCGCTCCCTGTACAATTGGATAGTCTATATTCGTCCTTTCGATTCTAATCCAGCCTATATAATCCGGGTTGACGCCGGACAGATCGGGACGCGGCTCCGCTTCCGCCTGTTTCAAAAGCGCGTCCTGCGCGGGGATTTCCTGCCCGGACGCACTCGCCGGCGCGGATATAACCTCCGGCGCGTATCGGCGCAGCGCGTCGTACTCGTTCCGCGCTTTATCATAGCCGCCTTGCGCGGAAATGAGGTTTATCGCCGCGATAGCCCCCGCCGTCAGGAAAACCAGAAGCAGGGCGGCGAATGCCAGCCGCCCTTTATGAACGTCAATCTCGTCCTGTGTTACCTTCCTCCATGTATTGCCGTTGTCGTCGGAGAATTCCATGCCCTCCTCTATGCCGGAAATTTCGCCGTCGTCCTCGTCTTCAAACGTCTCGTGAACAGGCGTTCCGTCGGGCGGAACGCCCAGCCGTTTTGTAACTATAAAGTATACTGTGGCCGTGGCAGACCCGCCGCCTGTATAGTTGACCGTAGCTATTACGGTATGCACCCCTACGCCAAACTCGGGATTCAGGAATTTAAATTTTCGATTTACAGAAAGCTATTCCATCTAATTATAAATATGGGCTAATCGGCAAGTATATGCTATAATAGATTGAAAAGTTATCTTATATATCGCTCTCATATGGGGACTAAGACATGAATATCGCAATCTGTGAGGACCGTGCCGCCGACCGCGCGGCGATTACCGGATATATCCGGGATTATTGCGCGCGCAACGCCTACGCTTGCGGCGTGGATGCCTTTGATTCCGGCGAGGCGCTGCTGTCGGCTTGGGAGCTTGGGGATTATTGCGCGGCCTTCCTCGATATATACCTGCCGGGGCTTTCCGGCTTGGAGGTCGCCCGTAAAATCCGGGAAAACGACCCGGAGTGCCCCATCGTGTTCATCACCGTCAGCGAGGAATACGCGCTGGAATGCTATGGCCTTTCGGCCCAAGGCTATGTGCTTAAGCCCATACAGGCCGAGGCCGTGGAAAAAGCCCTCGCCGCCTGCAGGCAGGCGTTTGAGAAGAACAGCCGCGGCATACTCGTCACGGTGGCCGGGGAGCCCGTCAACATCGCCTTGCCAAAGGTACGCTTCATAGAGGTCTACCATAACGAGACCCTCTTCCATATGGAAAACGGCGTTGTCAGCGCGCGCATGCCCTTGGACGAGGTGGAGCGGCGGCTTCGCGGCGCTCCCTTCCTGCGCTGCCACAAGAGCTTTATGGTAAATATGAACCACGTCGGCGAAATCGGACGGGATGCGCTGACTATGAAGGATGGGCGGCGCGTGCCCATCCGCAAAAACGGGAGCCGGGAGGTACGCGTCATGTTGGCGCGGTATATGTCCGGCCACACGCTTGTGGAGGGATGATAATGGCTAGGACCGCGCGGCGTCTGACGGCGCTCCTGATATCCTGCTCGCTGTCTTTCTTCCTGTGCGTTCCCGCCTTTGCCGCCGAAGAGGACGTTATCGGATTGCCGGCGGAGCCGGATACGGGGCCGAATGCGGA
>DBDD01000174.1 GCA_002293365.1 Christensenella sp. UBA941
TGTGTATCTAGTTGGACTGTATATATATTGCAAAAATGATACACGGACCTTCCAATGTCAAGTTAAAAACCAATAAATTTTCACGGGAGTTTACTTCGTTACGACAGTCAGTATCATAAAAAAATAACACTCAGAACTTCTAAAACTCAGAGCTGGTACTCATAAATCAAACGAGATGTAAAGTATTTGTTATGTTGTGGCAGGCATCAGTTTGTGTTTGAAGTATCGCGATTTTTGGAAGATGTGCTAAAGAAAGACCTCTGGATGTGTTGACTTACTGGTCCTAGGAGTTCGTTTTAATTTAGACAGTTGTTCGTACTGCGTAGTAGCCACTCAGGATGACACCAATTGAGTTAACCCTTTAAATACGGCTTCGTCCACGGACTTGCCGGAAATTTCCAAAGATCTATGTTCGTCCATCTATTTTGCGCTCCCTTCGGCGAGTTGCTTGGATTTGCCGGCGAACGCTTTGCCTAAAACCACCTGTAATATCAGCGAGCAAACGTTCGATACCAGCCAGTAGATCGCGAACGCGGCGGGGGATTGAATACAGAAGTAAACGGAAATGCCGACCATCATAATTGTCATGCCCTTGCCCATACCGGGCTGCTGCGCCTGCTGCGGCTGTAGCTTGCGCTGGATCCACTGGGAGAAGAAGTTCGACGCGCCGGCGAGGGCCGGCAGGATGAACCAGCCGTTTGCGTAATATGTAAGGGGGCTGGCGCTTGGATCCACGATAAAGTTCTGCATGACGAGCTGTCTAAGATTTTCGTAGTCCGGCGCGACGGCAAGGAACCGCTCCATCGTTTCTTTGGAAAACAGCGTTGCGGCGGACGGATTGGCCGTAAGGTTCGCCAAATCGTTTGAAATCGCGGCGACGACCTGAGTCTGGAATTGTTCCATGGGCATGAGCACCTGTGCCAAGCCCGTATCCGGCTGGAAGATATTGTTGACCCAGAGCCACTTGAACGAGTCGAATAGCGCCGTGGAGCCTTCGCTCAGCTCAAGCACCATTCTTACGGCGTAGTCGTTTGCCCAGACGCGCATCGCGCCGAAGAAGGCGAAGAAGATAGGCATCGTAATTAGAAGCGGCAAGCAGGACGAAAACATGCTCACGCCGTTTTTCTTATATAGCGCGGACTGCATCTCCTGCATTTTGCGCGGGTCGTTGCCGTATTTCTTTTTAAGCTTCTCAAGCTCCGGCCCAAGCGCGGCCATCTTTTGCGAGGACGAGCGCTGCTTGATATCGGTGGGGAGCGTTACGAGCTTTAAAATGACGGTAAATATGACGATAGTCCAAAAGTAGGAGCCGCCGCCCAAAACGACCTCATGCAGCCATTTTAGCCCCTCGTATACCCAGTTCGATAGAAAAAAACCATCCAAATCGATATTCCTCCCGCGTTATGCGTTAATCTTTTGTGATGCCCTCGGGCGCGGCCATTGCATGCGCTTCGCGCCGCTTGCGCTTTGGCACGGGGTCGTAGCCCCCGTAGCTAAACGGATTGCACCTAAGCAAGCGCCACAGCGCCAGAAAAAAGCCAAGCAATACGCCCCATTCCTCGACAGCCTCCACCGCGTAATGCGAACATGTGGGATAATAGTTGCAGCGCCGGGGCAACTGGGGCGAAATGTATTTTTGATATAATCGAATAGGAAACACAAACGCCGCCCGAATAGCGCGCCTGAGCTTGTTAACCGTATTCTGAGAACCGCTTGTTTTCACTGCTCAGTCCCTTTTGTCTCGGCGCCAAGCGCGGCCCCGCTTGGCCGGAGCATGTCCGCCTTGCGAATCAAGTGTTGTACGGTTTTCCATATCGATACAAACGGCTCGTCCACGAGCTCTCCCCGAACGACGAAAATCAGCCTGCAAGGCCGCAAAACCGGCAATAGAGGCCTTACACACTCGCGAAGCCTGCGTTTTAGCCGGTTGCGGACGACCGCTCCGCCGATCTTTTTGCTGATTGAGAACCCTACGCGCACGTCTTGGCGCGATTTGAGCGCAACCAAAAGGAGACCTCGCCCGCCGAAACGCTTTCCGGCTTTGTACACGTATTGAAATTCGCTGTTTTTTTTAAGTGAATAGCAGCGTTTCAATTTTCACCGCCATCTTGTTCGCTGGTTAAACCATAGTAAAAATATGGCTCCGCCTTAAAAAACATGGCTCCGCCTTCGGCAGAGCCATCAAAAAAACTTTCCGCGCGCCCTGCCTCTACGCGCGCGCTTAGGCGGAAAGCTTTTTCCTGCCCTTAAGACGGCGGCGGCGAAGCACGTTTTGCCCCGACTTGGTCTTCATTCTGGCTCTGAAACCGTGCACCTTGCTTCTTTGCCGCTTCTTCGGCTGATACGTCATAAACATGGCTATTTACTCCTCTTTGAAACGCGCCGCCACAAAACGCCGCAGCGCGGATTTTATACGCACTGCTGTATTATAGTGTATCGCGATTTTAGTGTCAAGCAAGAAAGCGCGCAAAGACACGCGCCGGGAAGGCGCTCGCCTCTGAAAAAAGAAAAAAGTGAGGCTTGAAATTTCTAAAACGATTATGTATAATAGTCGAGCAGCGAATTCGGGGATGTAGCTCAGCTGGTAGAGCGTTCGGTTCGCATCCGAGAGGTCGAGAGTTCGAGTCTCTTCATCTCCACCAGAATTTGTCAAAAAGCCCCTTTTTTAGGGGCTTTTTGGCGTCTTGGGCCTAGCTTTTTACGAGAAAACCCATGCATGTTTTCAAAATAAAAAGGTGGCTGGCGTGCCGTTACCGGGCTCCTATACATCTTTACAACAACATGCGTTGCCGCAGGCCCGAATAAAGGATGTTTTACGGCGTATGCAACTATCGGGCTGTAAGAGCCTCATGTTTTGCCGTCTCTATTTCTTCACGGACGGCATCGAATACGCTTGCAATTTGCGGATCGAAATGCCGGCCGGATTCATTCATGATAATGTCGTAGGCTTTGTGGCTTGTAAAAGTATCAGGCACCAATATTTTGCCTAAATCGTGCAGCCGCGCCGATGACATGAACGATTCCATATTCCACGAACGCATCTCCAATGCCCCGGGCCTCTGAGCTGTTGTCGTTCAATCCGGTCAAGAATATAACGGGAATATCCGCATGGGAAGGGCTAGCCTTTAAACGGCTTATAGCCTCAAATCCATTGATGCCCGGCATCATGCAGTCCAGCAACCTTTCCCTCACCTCATAGGAGCACGAGCCATTCTTAAAAGCTTCGGCGACGCCGTTGAATATTACGTCCACGGATTTGCGCCCATCAGGCTGATATTCGGGCAGCAGATCGAAAAATCTGTCCAGATAAGGTGACGCCTTGATACACATCATCAACCATCTATTGATAAACTCACTTGAGTTCGGCAGGTGGTTTTTTGTTGTCTAAAATGCCTGCTTGTTTTGCACTGATGGCAATAGTATAATGAGTTTATGCAGATATACGCGGTAAAAATGCAGCAATTATAGGATGTTATTTCCTCTCGAAAGAGTGTGCAAACTGGTATATTAATATTTAGAATAGAGGGAAACGATGAAACGATACAAAATTGCGGCGGTCTTAATGATTATTCACGGCGGCTTTATGGAGCTTGGCAGCTGTCTGGCGGCAATTCCCGCCTTGATTTTGGGGCAAAATGACTTTAATCCTGGTCTGTATTTTTCATTTATTGTTCCATATTTACAGGAAAACCTCTATCTAATGCTCGTTATGGGCGCGATTTTTGGCACTATACGGCTCGTTGGAGCCATAGGTCTGCTAAAGAATCGCATGTGGGGCCTGGTTCTTTCGATAATAAACTGCGTTATTACAATGGCGCTTATGATATTTATGCTGCCTGCCGGTATAATGGACGGCGTTTTAGCCGGCGGCGCATTGGTTTTGATGTTAACGCAGTACTTTGGTAAAAGAAAAATAGTTGAATAGTATAAGCCTACGTGAATCGAACCGCATGGGTTCGACTCCCGTAGGCAATAAGCCGAGTGTTTTATGCGAATCGATACTCAATCCTCCCAAACCGCCGCGTCGAACGATTCGGGGGATAAGGTCGTCAAGCCTATATAAATCTGCATTCGCACCATATATGTGCTCAGCTGGTTGTATGGATCCTCCTCCATCCAGAAGGCCGTGCCGTCCAGATAGTTCCGCGTCGCTTCGTCCCAAGACGAGAAGGTTCCGCGAAGAAGCTCGATGATCTGTTCCATGTACATGCAGGTTTCCTCGATATCCAGATACCCCGAAACATATCCCCAGCCGGTTATATGCATGGCCCGGAACCAATCCCAAGCCTTGATTTCCTTATCGCCCCACGCTTCGCCCGTATATAGTATAAACTCAAGATAGGAGTTATCCTCGGGTGTTAGCCCCGCTGTAAATTCGGCCATTTCGTCGTCGCTGAACGAATTATAGTACGCGTATGTCTCCGCAAAGTCGACCGTGTGGCCGTCGTCCAAGAGCGAGAGGATTGTCTCGACCAAATCGTCGCGGTTTTCGCAGCCCCAGGAATCGGATAACAGCTGCTTTGCCTTTTCGGCGTTTTCGGCGTTCTTTTCCAGCATGCCAAAGATATGGCGGTCATAAGCGTCGTCGAACACCGAGTTTACCGTAGCCAAGACGGCGGAGCAGCCTATGGCCCACGCCTCCACATCGTATTTTAGCCCGCCCGGAAAGGCAATGGGCGCGGGAGCGCCCATAGGCGTGGCGGAGAGAGTAACTGCCGGCGTGGCTTCGGGAGCCGCCGCAGGAGCGGACGACGGAACGGAGCTCGAACATGCGCATAGCAGCGAAAGGATTAGCGACAGCGCCAATACGAGTATGGCGATTCGTTTTTTTGTTGTTATCATACTTTTTTCTCCTTAATTGCTGCTTCATGATAGCACGAAAAACCGGTACAGCGTAAAACGCGGCACGGTTGGTTGTTTTAGCGGCATGATCTGTTTTGTTTAGGATATTCCATCCCGCTTGATGATTTCGGTCCCCGTATAGATGCGCAAAGATTTTCTACGCGATGCGTAGTTGCCTTCAATGTATTCCAGGCGGCAATACTCATGATATACGATAGTAAGGCGGTTCGTAGCTTCGTCCAGTTTCAGCCTGCCCGTAAAATTAGCGTTATTTTTAAGAATTTCATAGATCCTATTCAACGGCCGCCTCCTCGAAAACGACGGGCGTTAGCCGCCCGGAGTCCATTTGGAAGCAATAGCGGTAAAAGCCATTGTCATTGCCGGATTTAGCTTGAATTTCAGGATCGTTGAAATCGACGTCAAGATATTCGGAATCGCCGACCCTTATTGCCTCGGGCCCATTGAGCCGTTCGGCGCAGAGCACGATTCGGTAATCCTTGGCGGACAGTACGAAAATCCTGTCGTCTTGGAAAAAGAGATTATCGGGGCGCGCGCTAAAGGGCTCGTTCAGGATATTAACCCCAAGCCCGATGGTTTTGGCGTACTCGGTCCAATAAAAGTCGTCTATGGCGAGCGAAGTGCGCTTTCGGAAAATATCGGACGCGGCGATCTCGCCGCCCTCGATAAACGACTTTGCGGCGCTCGTATTAAAGAATCTTTCAGTCGCGGAAACCGCTCTAAAGGCGCGCGCCTGCTCGCGGGCGTTTACCTCGTTCATGGACTGGATGGGGATACAAAGCAATACAAGCATCAAGGACAATACCGCGAAGCCCCGCTTGAGCTTGAAACGCTCGATAAACATAATACAAAGGAAGCATATAACAAAAACGGACGCGAAATGTATGCAATACGAGACGGGCAGCGCGATAAAGCCAAACGCGTGAACCTCGCCCTGGTAGCGCGCCGCGAGCGCGTTGGGGACGGCGGGCAGTATTATACAGCATACGCCCGCGAGCAAAGGCCATAGCTTTTCCCGCAAGGGTTCGGCGGCTTTTTTTCTAAACAGGAAATATATAACGATAAGAGCAAGCGCCGCGATCGTTATCACCCTAATGGACGAAAAACTGTTTTTCAATAGCAGCGACAATATGTTCGTTATATTTACGTCGGTAACAGGGGCGTCGCTGAATTGATTATAGAGGTACATGCTGTTTCGATTGAGTAGATAATACCCCGGGAGCGACGAGAGAACCAGCTGCCCGATAATGCTTAGCGAGCTGCCTACGGATTTGAACGCGAGCTGATTGCCGCCGTAGCTTGTCGGCAATATGGCGGAGGAGGCGATATACAGCGCCAAATATAAAACGGCGGCGGAAAACGGCCCAATCAGCGCTCGGGCTACCCGGCGGAGCTTTGCTTCTTTGCCGAGAGTAAAGCGCCATGCGAGAAAAAAGTACACGGGCGTATACATGATATACGATTCTAAGAAGCACATAGCGATAAATAGCGCGGCGGAGCTAATAATAAGAGGCTTTATGGACGCTGATTCCAAATAGCGTATGTAGCATATAAGCGAGCACAAAAGAATGATCGTCGCGGCGATAAACTCGGCGTACGCGCCCGGCGGCGAGTGCTCAAACGTCAGAGGCATCGTAAGCAATACCGCGAGGGAAGTAAAAATAGCGAGCCGTGTATTTTTAAAAACTTTATAAAGAAAATAGCCGAAGACCGAAATGCTCGCGAAAATAAGGCAGATTTTCACGAAGCCAATATAGAACGCGGAAGAACCGATAAAGATTAGATATTCGCTTAACGCGAGCGGCAGGAGCGACAGCAGCCGTCCGTTATATGTTGCTACGCTCCAAGACTGGCGCAAAAAAAAGCCGAAGCCGTTCATCGCGTGCAGGCGGCGCGCGAGATCGTCGCCGATAGTTACGCCGGTACTGAGCAAAGGATACATTATAAGGATAAATAGCAAAACGCCGCCCGCGCACGCGATTTTATGACTCAAGGCTAATCGCCAAAGGGACGAGAGCGCTCCGCGAATAGCGAACGCGCCTGCTTTTATCCGCTTCAATATTTCGTTCTCCTTTGTGATAACCCGGCCCATATCGCCGGGCGCGGCTAAGAGTATTGCCCGTTTCTATTATATACGCTAAAATATGATAGAGCAATATGGCGCCAATGCCCCACTATGGGCGCGAGCGGCGAATATATGACGGGAGCTTACGTATGAAAACCATTATCCTCGCCGGCGGTTCCGGCTCGCGGCTTTGGCCGCTTTCGCGTACGAACTATCCGAAGCAGTTTCTGAAGCTAAACGGTATGGACAAGTCCATCTTCCAGCTGACGATGGAACGCTGCCTTATGCTTAGCGCCGTAGAGGATATCTATATCGTTACGAACGAAGGCTACCGGTTTCTAATAGCGGGCCAGATCGAAGAGCTTGGGTATAGGGCCATCATTGAAAACATACTGCTGGAGCCGGAAAGCAAGAATACGCTGCCGGCGATTTATAACGGCGTAAAGGCGATAGCCGCCGCCGCTCCCCATGATCTCAATGACGTAATCGGGGTATTCGCGAGCGATCATCTTATAAGCGATTCCGAGGCGTTCGCGACTCAGGTCAAGGCGGGGATTCCGCTTGCGGACGAATACCTGCTTACGTTTGGCGTCGAGCCGACCGCGCCCGAAACGGGCTACGGCTATATCCGGCCCGGGAAGGCGCTCTCCGGCGGCCGCGCCGTCGACGAATTCAAAGAAAAGCCCGACATCAAAACGGCGGAGCGCTACGTTCGCGAGGGCTACTATTGGAACTGCGGCATGTTCATGTTCCGCGCGAAACTATTTATTGAAGAGGTCAAGCGCTTGTCTCCTGACGTTTTCGCGGCTTTTGAAACCGACGACGTCAAAAAGGCTTTTGCCGACGCGCCGAATATCTCGATCGACTACGGCGTTATGGAAAAAAGCAAGCGCGTGGCTATGATACCGCTTTCGATAAAATGGAACGACCTAGGCTCGTTTGCTACGTTTTACGAACAATACGAGACGCGAAGGGACGAGCGCGGCAACATAATCTTCGACGAAGACGATACGGTCATGATACAAAGCAAGAACAACCTCGTATATACCGAGGGGAAAAAGGCCGTGGCCGTTATAGGAGCGGACAATCTTGTCGTCGTCGACCAAAAGGACGCGCTGCTGATTTGCGAGCGGAGCCAGACTCAGGCCGTTAAAGACGTAGTCAATGTTTTGCATGATCGCAAAGACCATCGCGCGGATTTTCACCTTACGGAATATCGGCCCTGGGGCTCGTTTACGATCCTTGAGGAGGGCCAGTTCTACAAAATAAAGCGTCTGACGATTTTGCCGGGGCGCATGTTGTCCTATCAAATGCACTATCACCGCTCGGAGCATTGGATTGCCGTTTCAGGCACGGGGCTTTTGGTGCTCGACGGCGAAGAGATTATCTTTACGGCGGGGGAAAACGCGTTCATACCCTCCGGGCATAAGCACAGGCTGAAGAATCCTGGCAAGATCCTTTTGGAAGTGATCGAAGTGCAATCCGGCGCGTATTTGGGCGAAGACGATATCGTGCGCTATGAAGACGAATACGACAGGATAGGGGAATAAGCGGCAGTGTATATTGCCTCGCATATATTTAAAGCCAACGACATCCGCGCTATAGCGGATACGGAATTGACAAACGCCGCCGTGGAGCGTATAGGCCTTGCGATCGGCGCGTATTTTCTCTCGCGCGGCGAAACGCGCGCTATAGTTTGCCAGGACGTGCGCGAAAGCTCGCCCCGTATCGCCAAAGGCGTATGCAAAGCGCTTGCCAAGGCCGGCGTAGCCGTCGTGGATATCGGTACGTACGCAACGCCCGTTTGCTACTTTGCGGGGCGGTATTTAGGTATATCGGCGTCGGTTATGATAACCGCGAGCCACAATCCCGGCGAATATAACGGCATGAAGATTACGTCGCGGGATACGACGATATTCGG
>DBDD01000235.1 GCA_002293365.1 Christensenella sp. UBA941
AGCATGTTCTTGATGGACACGCGCATAAACGCCGCGTCGTCTACAATGAGCACTCTTTTCATAACTAACCGACATCCTCCTGATTTCGTGTGCCTAAAAACAAATATTAAATATACTTTTCGCCGTGACCGATAGTTTTGACGTGAAGCTGTCCCGTCGCCGTCAAAAGCTCTATCGTTCGCCCATAGGTGCCTCCGGTATCCTGCGCGCGGATCGGAATATTTAGCCTGCGTAAAATTTCTGTCGCCGCGGTTGCGTTGCGCGCGCCGACCTTGATAACATCCGATGATGTACTTGATGAAAACATATGCGCGCCGCCCGCGATTTTTGCAATAAGAGCCCCTCGGGGCACGCCCATTTTTTCGAGTTTTTCGAGCAAAACGGGTATGGACGTATCCGCGAACTTCGCCCTATTCGAGCGGTCGGAAGCGGAGAGGCTGGAAGGAAGCATAAAATGCGCCATACCGCCGATTTTCCTGGCCGCGTCGTATAGGACTACGCCCACGCATGAACCAAGCCCATACGTTACGAGGCGGTCATCGCTTGAGGCGGTATTCAGATCGGCCATGCCGACAACAATTAATCTACTCATCGACCGGCAGCCCCAATGAATTCAGCAGTATTTTGTATGAGGTGAAGTCGGGGATCAGGAAAAAATGCCCGTGTAGTTTTTGTTTTTCATCGGTGAACTGCGTGCCAAGGAATAAAACCGAATCCCCTATCTTGCCGTATTCGATGGCTGGGACACTCATGATTGCCGCCGCCATGTCGATCGTGAGCTCCGGAACGGAAGGAATTATGGTCAGGCCCGTCATTGCCGAAATAGCGGAAAGATACGCGCCGACCAAAATATTGGCGATTTCGGTAAGGTCGGTAAGATCCAAGGCGTTAAGATCTTCTTCGCTTAATGCGTCGGGATCGACCTCGGTAAGAATCGCGATCATCTTTTGGGCGTCGCGCGCGTCGAGCACGAGCAATATATAGCCTTGTAAATCGCCTTTCATGTCGATCATGACGCCGGCGACGATATTTTCAGGCCCGTTTAATATATTTGTGACTTCGTTGAAGGGCAGAATCTTGACTTCCGGAACGGACATGGTCATTTTTTTATCGAGTAGGCTTGCAAGCGCTGTCGTCGCGTTGCCGGCGCCGATATTGCCGATTTCGCGAAACACCTCTAGTTGGTCGTTGCTGAAGTCGCTTAAGGAACCGCCCATAATGACCCCCTTTTACGCATAATGACCCCTTTTTACGCGCTCTGGTACAAAATTATAATACAAGCTTTACCATTATAGCGTAATAAAAACTATTTTGCAAGCAACCGGTAGAGAAAATGGCGCTTAACTTTGTAACAATTTTGTACGATAATTGTTTCGAGAGAGTACGCGATTTCCTTATTACGGAGTTTTTTCGAAAGCATTTGGGGATTGGGGTGTTACAAGGCTTTGGCCGTTCGCGGCCGCAAAATTTGTTGATCTTCTTCATGTGAGCTTGAAGGAGAATTTAAATGAGAATTGCTTCATCAAACGTAAGCGGGCAGAGCGCTTCCATGAGCGTTGAGCACAAAAGCGCGTCGGAAAGTATGGAAATTTACCAAAGCGGGCAGCTTCGCTCGTCCTTCCGCTACGCGGAGGAAGAAACGCGCACGAAGCAAAGCGGCGAGCTGTTTTTGAAAGGGCAAAGGGACAGCTATTCGGGGCTTCTGGGGCTTGAAGCGAGCACGAAAACGGAAAACGTCAAGCCTAAGCCGCACAAAGAAAAGATGAGCGAGCTTCAGGAGCTCAAATTTAAGACGTTGCAGGAGATATTGCGCGCGTTTAGGCGGCAGTGGGCGCCTTTTAGAAACGTTTTCAGCGAACAGAACGGCGGCCTGAGCATAGTTAGCCCAGGCGGCGGCATGAGCGGCATGCAGTACAGCGCCGAGCAGGTTCGCTACGAGTACGAGCGCGTGGATTTCGCCATGAAGGGCAAGGCGACGACGGAGGACGGGCGGTCGCTCGAATTCGACATTGAGCTGTCGATGAGCCGCGAATTTTATGAATCGTCGGGATTCTCCATGAGCGCGTTTTACGCCGACCCCGACGTTCAGGATCCGCTTATGATCCAGCTTTCGGGCATGCCGAGCCTGACGGAAAACAAGATCAGCTTCGACCTCGATATGGACGGCGCGCTGGATCAAATCTCTTTCGCGGGGCAAGGCGCGGGCTTTTTGGCGCTCGATAAAGACGGCAACGGGCGCATCGACGACGGCTCCGAGCTTTTCGGCCCCAAGACGGGCAACGGCTTTAAAGAGCTGGCGGAATACGATTCCGACAACAACGGCTGGATCGACGAAAACGATCCTATCTTCAACCGCCTGCGCGTTTGGACGAAGGAGCCTGACGGCAGCGACAGGCTCATGGCCCTTGGCGAGGCGGGCGTCGGCGCGATCTATCTGGGCAACTTCGAAACCGAATATCAAATGAAGAACCGCCAGAACGAGCTTCAAGGAATAATGCGTTCGAGCGGCATGTTCTTCTTTGAAGACGGCCGCACGGGTACCATGCACCAGGTGGATTTGGTACAATAGGAATTAGGAATTAGGAATTAGGAACTAGTATCGCCTGCGGGCGGAACCACCCCGGCGCTGCGGGGTGGTTTGACCAAAAAACGTGACCCAAAATTGTAGGGGCCTACGCCCCTACACAAACGCAATACCTGTAGGGACGCGATATATCGCGTCCGTGACCCTGACGATCGCGGCCTCGTAAATCACGGACGCCATATATGGCGTCCCTACATCAAGGAGCACCGACATGCGCATAGATTCCACAACCTTTACGCTGCCCGCGCAAAAGGCGGGCGGGCAAATGAACGGCAAGCCGCTTGAGGTGGGCGATTCGGTCAAGGGCGAGGTGCTCTTTTCAAGCGGCGATAAGGCCAATATAAAGCTTGATAACGGCGTATTGCTGCGCAACGTTAAACTGGACGGCGTTAAGTTAAGCGAAGGCGATACGCTGCAGCTCACCGTAAGCGAGATGCAGCAAGGGCAGATGACGCTCAAGGTGGAGGAGCACCAAACGAAAGGCGGGCAAACAAGCGCCGAAATACCCGCAGCCGACGTCCTGAAGGGCATGGGCCTTCCGGCAAACGAGCGCAACGTCGAATTGGCTCAAGCTTTTATGGCCAAGGGGCTGCCCGTTTCTCCGGAGACGCTCGAAAGCGCCTCCGCGCTGATGGACGCTTTTCCAAACCTTTCGCCGGAGCAGGCCGTATTCCTTTCGGCAAACGGCATTACCGACCCGAAACTCGTCGAGGCGTTTACACAGATCGTCAACGACGGCTCGCTGACAGGGAACCAGCTTATGGAATTGGCGAAGATGATCGAGCAGGAGGCGGGCGCGGCGCTTGCGGGAAGCGATACGAACGCGAACGCGATTTTGCAGGACGCGGAGCAGTCCGTGCAAGCGGCGCTGACCAAGGCCTTTGCGGGCGCAGAAACGACCGTGCAAGGCGATGTTTTTTTTAAAAACAAAACTGTGTTATGTGTACAATAAATGGCATGACTTTTTTTCCACTCTGTGTGTGTGTGTGTGTGTGTACCGGGTGGCGCAAAAAGAA
>DBDD01000210.1 GCA_002293365.1 Christensenella sp. UBA941
TGGTGGAAATCGTATCCGACAGCCTCTGCATGTCGAGCTACAAGGCGGCAATACAGGGCGCGAAGCACAAGCGCGTGCCGGACAACGTTTCGGAAAATCCCACGATCATCGGCCACGAGTTCTGCGGGCGCATTCTGGAGGTTGGAAAGAATTGGACGCATCGGTATAAGCCCGGCGACGGCTTTGCCATACAGCCCGCGCATTTCTATAAAGGCTCTCAAGAAGCGCCTGGGTATTCGTATCCCTATTGCGGCGGAGACGCGACTCACGCGCTGATTCCCGCCGAAACACTTTTGATGGATTGCCTGCTCCCCTACGACTCCAACGTATATTTCTACGGCTCGCTGGCCGAACCAATGAGCTGCATCATTGGCACGTTCCACGCGATGTATCACACTAAGCCCGGCAGTTACGATCACGCTATGGGCATCGTGGAGGGCGGCAAGCTGGCGTTGCTGGCGGCAGTGGGACCAATGGGCCTCGGAGCCATCGACTATGCGCTGCATTGTGATCGGCGTCCGGGTCTTATGGTCGTGACGGACATTGACGACGCGCGTCTCAAACGCGCCGCGAGCATCTATACTGTTGAGCACGCAAAGGAAATGGGCGTCGAGCTGATTTATTTGAATACCGATAAAGAAGCCAATCCAATCGGAAAGATGATGGAAATATCCGGCGACACAGGCTTTGACGACGCAATGGTGTTCGCGCCGGTGCGCCCCGTAGTTGAGCAGGCTGATGCCATACTGGGCTTCGACGGTTGCCTGAATTTCTTCGCCGGCCCGTCAAATACACAGTTCACAGCCGAGTTGAACTTTTATGACGTACATTACGCCTATCACCATATCGTTGGCACGTCGGGCGGTAATAACGACGATATGCGCGAATCTATTGTGATGATGAACGCTGGAATAATCAATCCTGCCGCAATGATAACGCACATAGGCGGGCTGGATTGCGTGGCTGAAACTACGTTGAATCTGCCGGATATTCCTGGCGGAAAGAAGCTGATATACGTCCCGATCTCCTTACCGCTTACTGCGATAGGAGACTTTGAGGAAAAGGGCAAAACCGATCCACTATTTAAACGGCTCGCCGAAATTGTCGGCGCAAGCAATGGCCTTTGGTGTGGCGAGGCGGAGAGATATTTGCTGGGGAACGGAAAGAGGATTAGAAACACTTGCTAATGATTGCTTTTCTGCCTAGTTTTATGGCTATTGTATTGTGTCGACAAACCAAAAGCTAGACGAGCCATTAGCGCACCTACGTCTACGAGTTCATCGTTGCCAGCATATGGAGGCTATGTTAATGAGAATACTGTTATAGTAATGCAATGAATTAATATATGAGCCGTCCCGGTTGTTATTTTGAAGCGTGGGAGGTTTACGTTATGGCACACATGGTATTAGGCATCGGTTATCATTCAAGCGAATATACGGCAGTGCGTAACGAATGGCGTCCGCATAATATCGATTTTCATTTCATCGGCTCGATTAAGGAAGCTTCGCAATGTCTAAGGCAGCAGGAGTATTTATGCGTTACCATCAGTACGAATATCACTGAAAACTTAATGCTGGATGAAATGCATGGCATCCAGTCTATTCCAATTATTGTATTATCACCTGAAATCGAAATTTCAAAAAGGGCGGAGAGTTTTCAGCACGGCGTACTGGAATATATTCTTACTGACGCACAAAGGCAAGAAGTCAGAGCGAACGGCAATGACGCCATAGAGTATTATTTAAATAGCCCGAATAAAGGCTCTAAACCATTAACTGTCATTACAATGACGGACATATTTGTATGCGTCGAGCATCGGTCTGTAGAAGTACGTGGACAACGTATTGATCTGACCTCCAAGGAGTTTGACATTCTGGCATTATTAATTGCGCGTCCGAAGCATGTTTTTCAATATGGTACGATTTACGAATCAGTATGGCACGAGCGTGAAGATCATTATTCACAAAAGTTGCTTGCCAACCATATGAGCAACTTACGAAACAAATTAAGAATACAACCGGATATACCAAATTATGTAGTTAGTATTCGAAATATTGGCTATAAATTCGATCCCGAGTAAAAAAAGGACTGCGCGAGGACAAAAAAAGGACTTACGCAGGAATTAGCGAGGAATTGCGCAGGAACTCGTATTGTATAATCCCCTTTATGTGAAAAGAGGGGATTTTGGCAGGCGGTTCCCCTCTCGATGGGGGACTAGAGCGTTGAACACTCTCATTAAATACTCCAGACGATATTCCCACAAACGCCTCACTCCCATTTGGGATTGGGGCGTTTTTTATCGTTGCGCGGTAGTATGCGAGATATCGTGTTCTGGCTCTTATTGTTCATCAGCGCGCAATTCGCGCCATATCGAACGCGACGCAGCCATAGAGAGACGCTGGCATTGCTCGTTCGCGTCAAGGTATTCCCTGATAAATTGTTCCTGCTCCGGCGTTTGCGTAAGCTTGTCGGATCGGAAGATTAGGTCTGAGGGAATATTCAGCGTTTGTATGATGTTGAATATTGTTTCAAACTTCGGATTCCGCTTGCCGTTTTCAATATCCATTATAGTGCGATGGGAGGTCTTAATCTTTTCGGCAAGTGTCTCTTGCGTTAGTCCTTTCGACAGCCGGGCGCCCTGAATGAGCTTGCCTATGCGCTTCATATCGTTATGCATCTTATATCACCCCTGTTAAGAGTAGCGGAGATTACTGGATGGCATAATGAGCATGAACGTCATGTGGCCGTGAAAGATATTACACACTGGTCAATATAGCGATACATCCGGGCGGACGCGCCAAAGAAAAAAAGGCGTTCTGGCCGGACTGTTTGATATACGTTTTGTGATCAGCGCCGCCAGAGCGCCGGAAAAGGCTTTGGCTTGGCGCTATTTTTGTTTTCTTTGCGAACGCTCATATTTCTATCCGAGTATTTACCGGTAGTTTTGTGCTTTGGCGCGCTTCAGGATAAACGGTCAAAAAAATCCCCGTCCCTAATTTGGCGAAGTGCGCGCTTCGATGTGATACATATTTCATAGCTATATGCCGTGAATGTGCCTACAGGATTCATTTACTGCTAGACACTTTTCCTTTATCTGTACCACGGGCCAGAGGGCCGCCTTTCCTCAATCGGATTTGAACTTTTCAAAAATCGATTGGAGGAAAGAGAAATGGCAATCTATCATTATGACTCTGTAACTGAATCTATTGAAATCGAAATTGACCCATCGTGGGCTGAAATTCTGAAAGAAATTGACGTGGCTGAACAGCTTAACGAACGTAAGCATGTGCGGCCGGATCATAAATACGCGCCCGGAGTCCCGCTGTCATTGGAGAGGCTTCGCTTTGAGGGAGCGTGGTTCGTGGATCATGACTGTTGCATTGCCGCAGCTATTCTCTCGGCAGACCTTGATTGTGCGCTTCAAACGGTGACCGATCTCCAGCGGCGCTATTACATGTTGACTCGTATTTATGAGTTCTACTATTCAGAAATAGGAGTGCTCGATGGCAAGCATCGCTCTACTATTCATAGGCTCGTTGAAGCGGCTGAGAAAAAAATCAAAAAATATTTCGGCCGGGCATACAACAATTGATATTTCCCACGGCTATATAGTGAGAGGACAAGTTCTCTCGCCAGCACCTTGAAAAACACCGCGCTCCTTCGGGAGCCGGTCAAACCGACGCACCAGGTTCTTTACCACGCAGCGCCGCGCGCCATGATCGCCGCTCCCCTGTGGAGCGAGCAGGAGCGCCCCCGCTTTCGGTCTTACCGACCACTTTCTGCGGTCGGGTTCAGAACGATAGCCCGGCAGACATAAGGCGCTGCGTGATAATGATACTTCCCTGACCCTCTCTGTTAAAGGGCCCGCAATGAAGGATAATGCGGGGGAATGCCCGCCGCGTTTGAAAAAGAATGCGGCCGGCTTTCATGTGCGGCTGATATAGCCGCAGTCTGGCGCGTCATTCACAATCACCATCATCCGCAAACCGTAGAAGAAAAACATACGGCTGGCGGCTGGAATCC
>DBDD01000062.1:0-3812 GCA_002293365.1 Christensenella sp. UBA941
AACATCTATAAATGGGAGTTCGACCTATACTACGATCAGCAAAGAACCTATTTCGAGTCGACGAACGGGATCGACCTTTCCAGCCCAAAAAATTTTGAGGAGCGGGATACGTTCGCACAAGGTCTTATGGAAAATCTCACGGGCGAGAAGGCTTGCCTGCAGGAAGCCCAAAAGCTTGGCTTGGACAAGCTTTCCGAGGAAGAGCTCGCCGCGGCGGAGGCGGAGTACCAACAGTTCCGCGAGCAGAATTTAGCCACATTTAGGCAAACTTTTGCTTCCGACCCGGATCCGCAGGCGCGTGCGGAAGAAATGCTCGAGAGGACGATGAAAGAAAAGAATCTCGACGAAGAAAAGCTTAAGATGAATATTAGAAATAATATGATATTGCATAAGCTTTTTGACCAACTCGCCGAGAATCAGAATATTCCCGAAGCGGAGCTGCGCTCGGAGTACGATGATATCTTAGAGGGCAACGAGATGACCTATGCCGAGGAGCCCGAGCTATACGGCCAGCAGGCTACGGGTATCATTGCGTTTATTCCTGAAGGCTATATTCGCGTTAAACATGTTCTTATCGGTTATGGCGACGAAGAATTGGCCAAGCTTCAACAGGAGCAGTCGAACGTCGACCAGCTTACGGCGCTTTGGGCGAGCTTTGCCATACAAGAGGGCGAGAACAGCGCCAGCGCCCAAAAGGCCGCCCGCGAGATGGGCATAGCCGAAGAAGCGCTCCAGGCGAAGCTCGACGCACATTATTCTCAGCTTTTACCCATCGCCGAGGAAGTATACGACAAAGCGATTGCGGGGGAAGACTTTGACGCTCTGATCGAACAATATAATACGGACGGCGGCATGATGATACTGCCTGGCCGCCGTGACGGCTACTACATGCACGCAAACTCCAATTTCGCGCAAGAATTCAAGGACGCCGCTTTCGCGCTGGAGAATGTGGGCGATATTTCCGAGCCGGTTCAAAGCTTTTACGGTTACCACGTCATAAAGCTGCTCGAAAAGGTCGAGTCGCGCGTCGTGCCCTTCGAAGAGTTAAAAGAAGATATCCGGTTTCAATTGCAAGGCAATAGCGATATTGACGAAGGCATGCGTATAAGGCTTCGGCTAACGGCGGAGCGTACAATCGAGTATTTTCCAAATAATTATTTTTAGACGGAGCGCGGAGCGCAGCCGCAACGAAAGGATCAACCGATGAGGAAATACGGGAACAAGCTTATAGCAATCTTACTTGCGGGCCTTATGCTGTTTTTCGCGGCATGTTCGCTGGTAAGCGTCAACGAAGATCGGGATAACGCACAAGTTGTAGCGAAGGTAAACGGCGTTGAAATTACCAAAGGCGAATTCCGCATAGCGTTCGACGAAATTATCTACTATTACAGCATGTTCGGCATGCAGATCACTCAGGACAACGTCGCCGGAGTACATACAGCCGCGCTCGATTCGATCGTATTGGACGAAGTTATCAAGCAAAAGGGCAAGGAGCTCGGCTACGACCAACTTACCGCCGAGGAACAAACCCAAATCGATACGGATTTTGACGATCTGTGGCAATCCTACCTCGACAGCTATAAATCCCAGGCCGAACTGGACGCCGCGGACGCCGGCTTGACCCCTACGGAACAGGAGCTGAACGCGAAAGCGGAGGAGCTGCTGCTTGCCGATATGGCGACGAGCGGTATGACGAGAGAATCGATGAAGCAGGATTCTATCGATCAACACGTATATTCCAAGCTTCTTGAAGCGACGCAGGCCGAAGTTAGCGTTTCGGACGAAGAGGTCAAAACCGCGTACGATACGTTGCTGGCCGAGCAAAAGACCAAGTATGCCGAAACACCCGAAGCCTACGAGACGGACGCCGATAGCGTGACTATAGCGTATATTCCGCCAGGATACGTGCGCGTGAAGCATATTTTGATTAAACCCGACGATGATGACGAGGCTTATATCGAATATACCACGAAAGTCGAAACGCTCCAGACCGAGATAACAGACCTTGGCACGCAGGTGGGGGAATTGTATTCGGCAGGCAGCGACGTTAATCAGGCCGAAATCGCCGCGCTGGACGCGCAGATTGTCGCAAAGCGGGCGGAAGAGGCGGCGCTTCGCGCGGACTTCCTCGCGTCGCTGAAGCCGCAGGCGGATGAAGCCCTAGCAAAAGCCAAGGCCGGCGAGGATTTCGACGCGCTTATCGAAACCTATGGAAACGACCCGGGCATGACGGTTTCGCCCGCAAAAGAAGAAGGCTATCTGCTAAGCGCAGCCAGCTCCGTAGACGAGGGCGGCTCGATGGACGCGGATTTCACCAGGGCTTCTATGGCGCTCGTCAACGTCGGCGATATAACGGAGCTCGTGCCGACGTCGTTTGGCTACCATATTATAAAGCTCGTAGAGAAGGTCGCCTCCGGCGATATCCCGCTAGACAATATAAAAGAAGAAATTCGTGAAGAGGAGCTTGCGGACAAGCAGTCCGACCATTGGAGCGCGAAGCAGGAAGAATGGAAGGCCGCAGCCCAGATCGAAACCTTCCCGGATCTCATCAGCGACGTGGGACTGGCATAAAGAAGAACATATAATACATGCGGCGGCTTTGCCGCCACGTGTATTATGTTTAGGCATATCGCGGGGCTTTGCCTTGCGATATATTTATGTGCGGCCATTATTATGGGAGCAGCATGTCGGGAACCAGATTCATCTGCTGATCTTCCGGAGTAGTTAAGAATGTTCCGGGAACATTGCCGACAATAACGCTTTCGGCGATCGGGGTTTCCGAGCTAAGCTCCACTATTTGCCCGCCGCCCGAATAGACGATGCGCACGGATGTCGTCAAGCGCAAATTGATGCGATGCCGCGTTTGGTTTATACCGGCGGACGAGAATTCGCTTATAAATTCGCTTTCAACCGATCCAGCGGGGACAATTTGTACATGAATATTCGGCCCTTGGCCTGTAAAGAGCGGCCCGCCTATGATCGTGCCCAGCGCGATTGCGATGCCTTGATTTCCGATTTCGGTTATGTATTCTTGCGCGGAGAGCGCCGTTTGAGCGGCGATTCGGTTCATGCGTATGGTATTCGCCTGTAGCATGGACGGGTGGCCTTCGTAATCCATGGCAATGCTTATAAGATCGTCGTATTGCAGCTCCTCGTCGATGTTTTGTAGAATCGCGTCGTTCATTGCCTTGAAAGAGATTGCTTGCAGCCGCGCCTCCGCGATACTCAGAACCAAGGGTTTGAGGCTGGCGTCGATGATAAAAAAGGCCGTGACGCCAAGCGCCGCGAGCGTCGCGAGTATTATTAGCAGCTTGCGCTTCCTGTTGCGTTTCGTCATAGCGGCGCATCCCCTCTTTTCATTATATGCCGGATACGAAAAAGTGTGATAAAATAGAATATGCAATATTTCCCGTAATAAAGTTGTAATATTTACTCTGTCGCAAGAGTTATCCTTTATGAAAAGCGAAACGAGGTGCGTCCTTGATACTGATTTTCACGTTCAAGACCGAGAGCGACCGCGATAAGTTTGAGTATATTTACGAACACTATAAGCGGCTCATGCTCCACAAGGCCTATTCGGTATTGCGCGACTATTCGCTCGCCGAGGACGCCGCCAGCGAGGCGTTTATTCGCGTATACAAAAACCTCGACAAGATCGACGACCCGGCCTCGAANNNATGCTGCAAAAGCGCTCGCGCCAAAGCGCCGACGAGCTAACGGGCGACGAGCCGGTATCCGGATTTGAAGACGCAGTACTGGATTCAATCGAACAAAACGAGGCGTTTGTATTGATCGACCAGCTCGGCGAGGAC
>DBDD01000062.1:3953-4217 GCA_002293365.1 Christensenella sp. UBA941
AGCATATATCGAAGCCTACGGCGAAAAGCTGCTTCAAGAACGCGGCGCGTTGCCGCCTATGGCGCTCGATGAGGCGCGCGCGCTGCGTTTGCTTGACGCGCGCTTGGAGTCGGAAATCAAGCGCTATAAAGCGCGGAGGCGGACGCGCGTGATGGGCGCGGTTTCAGGTATTGCCGCCGCGGTAATCATTCTCTTGCTTGCGACGCCGCTAATGCGTCAGATTGCGCCCGCTGCGCCGCAAGCGCCCGCCGCCGCGGCTCCTGC
>DBDD01000177.1 GCA_002293365.1 Christensenella sp. UBA941
GCTTCCGCGTCGAAGCTGGTTTTTGCGGACGGTATAACGGAAGCGATTTCGACTGCCGATTTGCAGAGGGTTTTCGACTTCTTCGGCTTCTCGTTCCAGTACAACGGCGTACCGGAGGACAGGCACTTCATCGGCCGCGGCAGCTTCGTTTCGTCTGTCGAAGCCAAGTTTAACGCCGGTGCCGCCTTGCCGCCGGCCGGCACGCTCCCCGCTTATCCGCCCATGCCCGTACCGCAAACGGACGGCGAGCCGCAAAGCTCGGGCTGGATTCTCGCCGGATGCGCGCTGCTCCTTGCAGGAGCCGCCGGATTCGTATTATCTAGGAGAGCCTCGAAGCAGAAGTAGCAATACGACATATAAGAAAGTGTGACGGAGTAATCCGTCACACTTTTTTGGCTTGACAGGCTATGCGCCTGCGCGCATACTAAAAGAAAGGGAGGTGTTTTCATGAGCCAAGAAGCAGAGGTATTATTAAGGACCATCCTATATCAGCTTAAAAATGCCAGAGGGTTGGATGAAGCCGTTATCGCCGTAGAAACCATGTGCAGCCAAGAAACCATTGCTTGGGTTAATGAACAGGTAACAGCCTCCAAGGCCCTTAGCGAAAAGAAATTTCGAGACTGAGAATAAAGATTTAGTTAAATAATAATGGCGAGGCATTGCCTCGCCATTATTATTTAATAACTCTCAGCACGGATACCCTTGGCCCCTGAATTTCTCGATCAGCTTTTCGCCCATAAACACGAATTCGTCCGGCGATTCAGCCGTGCGGACTGAGGTATTCATTTCGTTCAGCGCGGCGACGTCGCCTTCATCGAGCATGAAATCGAAAATATCCATGTTTTCGGCCATGCGCTCCTTGTGCGTCGTCTTCGGCAGCGTGCGCACACCGCGCTGATATAGCCACCGAAGTACGGCTTGGGCGTTCGTTTTGCCGTGTTTAGCAGCAATTTCCGGAATCGGCGCACGATCCAGCGCGCCCTTTTGAAGAGGCCGCCACGCTTCGGCGAGGATTCCGTTTTCCTGGCAGAACGCGATTAAGCTGTTCGGCTGAAACTGCGGGTTGAACTCGATCTGATCGATCATGGGCTTGATTTCGCATTGCGCCATCAAACTTTGCAGCATGTGCTTCATAAAATTCGACACGCCGATAATCTTGATCGAGCCGGCTTTATACAGCTCCTCCATCGCCCTCCACGAGCCGAGATACTCATCGTCCGCAAGCGGCCAGTGGATCAAATATTCGTCGATATACTCGAGGCCCAGCCGCTCTAGCGAGGCTTCGAACGCCTTATGTGTCTTTTCGTACCCGTGGGAATCGTTCCAAAGCTTTGTCGTCACCTGAACCGCGCTCCTTGGCACGCCGCTTTCGCGCAAGGCCTTGCCGATACTTACCTCGTTGAAGTAGAACATCGCCGTATCGAAGCTCCGGTAGCCTTGCTCCAGCGCGCTAAGCACGCTGCGGTAAGCTTCCTCGCCGTCCTTGGCGCGATACGTCCCCAAAGATATCGCGGGTACGCGAACGCCGTTGTTGAGTGTAAATTCAGGTATCATACAAGCGCTCCTTTCAGTCTTCCTGCCTTAGATTTTCCTTTACTTTAACACTGACTACCTGTTCGTAGCAAGCGAAACAGGATTCGACGAATTCGCCGCCGGGGGCTTTAGTAAAGGCGCTCACGAGCGGGACGATGATCATGCCCATAAGCATAGTAAACGCTCCGGCATTAATAGGCGACTGCAAAATCGCCGGGAAGGCGTCTTTTAGGACGATATTGAGCGTCATGAACACCGTGCTGAATATGAAGCAGCACCAGATGGAGGCGTTTGAAGCGCGCTTCCAGTATAAGCCGTACAGGAACGGCGCGAGGAACGCTCCGGCCAACGCGCCCCACGATATGCCCATGAGCTGGGCGATAAACGTTATGCCGCCCGTGTACTGGATCATGGCGATGACGGACGAGATCAGTATGAAGACGACGATAAGCGCGCGGATGCTAAGCAATTGGGCCTTGTCGCTCATCTTCTTCACGACGTTGCCCTTTAGAAAATCGAGCGTAAATGTGGAGGCGGACGTCATGACGAGCGCCGAGAGCGTGGACATAGACGCCGACAGCACCAATACGACGACCAGGCCGATCAAGAGATCGGGAAACCTCGATAGGATCGTCGGGATGATAGAATCGTAGCCGTTTGCCGCGATATCGACGCTGCCCTCGTACAGCCGCCCGAAGCTGCCCAGGAAGTAACTGCCGCCGGCGACGACGACCGCGAAGAATGTGGATATGACCGCGCCCTTGGAAATCGCCTTTTCGGACTTAATGGCGTAGAATTTTTGTACCATCTGCGGCAAGCCCCACGTACCGAGCGACGTAAGTATCATAACGCCCAAAAGGCTAAGCGGGTCCGGCCCGAAGAACGAGGCGTACGCTCCGGGCGAAACGGCTGCGTCCTCTACGCGGGCCAGCGCGTCCAGCGCCCCCATGAACCCGCCGTGGCTGTTTAATAGCGCCGCGATAACCGCGACGATGCCGATAAGCATGATTACGCCCTGGATGAAGTCGTTCACGGCCGTAGCGAAGTAGCCGCCGGCTATGACGTAGATGCCCGTGAGAACAGCCATAACGACGATGCAAACTGTAAAGTCAATACCAAACGCCATCGAGAACAGGCGAGAAAGCCCGTTGTACAGCGACGCCGTGTAGGGTATCAGGAACACGAATATCAAAACGGACGCGCCGACCTTCATGGACTTGGAATTGAACCTCGCGCCGAAGAATTCAGGCATGGTCGCGCTGTTCAGATGGTGCGTCATGATCCTCGTACGCCGTCCGAGGATTATCCACGGCAGGAGCGAGCCGATAAACGCGTTCGCGAGCCCGATCCAAACCGCCGCCGTGCCGAACCGCCAGCCGAACTGCCCCGCGTAGCCGACGAAAACCACAGCGGAAAAGTAGCTTGTACCGTATGCAAAAGCCGTCAGCCACGGGCCGACGGAGCGCCCCGCCAGCACGAAACCGCTGACGTTCGACGCGCGCTTGCGGAAATAGACGCCGACAAATACCGTTATCGCGAAGAAGACCACGAGCAGAGCCGTTTTGATGAACATTTGAACCACACCTTTCTTTCTTGCCAAAGTTTTAATAAAAAACCGCCCCCGGAATATCCGGGGACGATATAATTATCGCGGTACCACCACAGTTTCGCACGGCCTCGCGGCGCGCGCGCTTATCGGGTACAAACATACCCTAATGCTATAACGGGCATACCCGTCGCATCCTACTTGGCTAATTAAATAGCCGTTCGAAACGCGGCTCCCGGGATGTATTCGCCTTTTCGGCCCTCACCGGCTCGCACCAGCCGCCGGCTCTCTGGGAGGCGCCTTGGAAGGTTACTTCTTCCCGATCTTCACCTTTGGAAATATTGCGTTAGTATAAGTTTATACTCCAGTTGCGCTTGTTTGTCAAGTGGTGATTTTCGCTGCACGAATGGTATACAAAATTAAAAAGCGCTCCTCTTTTGATAAAGAGCGCCTTTAAACCTACATCGTATACAAAGCGCAATTCAGATACGAATCATTCCTCTTCCGGCGGATTGACGCTTTGCGCGGGCGGGTCGATCGACGTTGCGTAGCCTTGCGCGGGCGGCTCCAGCGGCTCCATATAGCTTGGCGCAGACGTTTCATGCGTCGAAGCGTAGCCCTGAGCGGGCGGCTTCAGCGATGGAACCGGCGGCGCGTCTTGGCCGTTGCCCGGCGCGTACGGCTGCGGCTGATATCCCGCCGCGCTTGCGTCGTATCTTGGAATATTCGGAGGATAAGGCGGCCCTTGATAGCCGTAGGGCGGCTTGCCCATCGGCCAAATTTCGTTATTGCGGATCGCGAAGAGCATGAACGGGTATATCGGAATGCTCAAAAGAGTATACGAGAGCACCGTGAAAACCGTCATGACGTTGGCGCTGTCCGGCGAAAACTGCTTGTAGATGCGGTGCAGCGCGATGAACATCAGCACCATAAGCGCAATCGAAAGGCCGGCCGCGATAAGGAATGTGACAGTGCCCAAGGCTGTTACGCTAATCAGCGATCCGGAGAAATGTTCATAATCGAAGCCGCTGCGGGGCGCGGCCAGGCTCCCCCGGAATATGATATCCACGATCGGTACGATACTCAAATAGCAGACGATAGAAAACAGCGCCGAAAGGATACTCAGGACGAGCAGCGCGATTTCAGGGCGCTTGCGCTCGGACGTCGCGGAAACCTTGCCGAGTATATAGAAGCTTGCTATTGGGATGAAGCCCATCCAGCCGTTGGGGATGCCCTTGCGCTTGGCCATGCGCATAAGGCCCAAACCCTGGAAGACGAGATAGAGTACGCCGATCAGCAGCGCCGCGATAAAAACGGTCAGCATTATGCCCCAGAAGAGGCGCATAACCATTTGGAACTCCTCTAAATCGCCAAGCCGGAAATCGAAGTCGGGATCAATGTAAAAATCGGGATACCTGCTCAAGGATAAGACCACCTTTCACTTTTTAGGCTCTATCGCTTCTTGTATGTTGTTCAGCCGGTATGTGAGAATATGCAGACTGTCGCTCATATGCACGTTTTCCGTTGGCACGGCGGCCGCGACATCTACCGGCGCAAAGTTCCAAATTGAGCGCACCCCGGCGGCAACCATGCGATCCGCGAGCGCCTGCGCGGCGTCCTTGGGCACGGCGATTATGCCGACGTCGGCGCCTTCTAATGAAATAAACGCTTCGAATTCAGACAATGAGCGTATGGCGAGGCCACCGACGACTTTGCCGACCATGGCCGCGTCGGCGTCAAAAAGCGCCGCTATCCTTAAGCCTTCTTTTTCAAAGCCCGCATAGTGCGCCAGCGCAGCCCCGATATTGCCAACGCCGACGATAACGGCGGAATAGGAGCGGTTCAGCCCGAGGATTTTGCCGATTTCGCTGCGCAGCGTGCGGACATGGTAGCCATAGCCTTGCTGGCCGAAGCCGCCGAAGCAGTTGAAATCCTGTCGTATCTGAGAGGCGTTTAAACGCATTTCCCTGGAAAGATCGCCGGAAGACACGCGCTCGGTTCCGGCGCGCTCCAATTCGCATAGGAATCGGTAGTATCTCGGCAGCCGCCGGATAACGGCTTCGGAGACGCGGTCTTTCATAATAAAGAACATCCCTCCCGTTAATGACCGCCGGATATAACAACGGTCTATGCTATTCTACATAAATGGGAGGGCATGTGTCAAATTCATCCGCGAATAAATCTTCATTTATTGTTTCTTAAAAGATACTATTGCGTCATTCCTCGCGGAGCGCGTCGACAGGATCGAGCCTGGCCGCCTTGCTTGAAGGATATATACCGAAGAACAGCCCGATTCCGGCCGAAAATACGACGGAGAACACCATAACAGGAGGCGTTACGGCGGCGCGTATACCCAAAAGCTCCCCGCAAAGCGCCGTCATACCAACGCCGCATAAAACGCCCAGCACGCATGCGAGCAGAGCTATGAGCATCGATTCAGAAAGGAATTGCGTCAGAATTTGCCCGTCCGTCGCGCCGAGCGCCTTACGGATACCGATTTCCTGCTTGCGCTCCTTTACGGTTACGAGCATGACGTTCATGATGCCTATGCCGCCGACGATAAGCGAAACCGCCGCTATTGCGCTTATTACTGTAGAAAATATATCGAGGATATGGTCGGCCTGTTGCTTCTCCTTCGCGAGGTTCAGGCTCTTGAAGCCCGATTCGGTATTGTGCTTTTGATTCAGCGCCTCAAGCGCGCGCTTGCCGAGCGAGTCGATTTCGTGGCCGCTGGAGGCCGTCAGCGAGATTTCATCCACCCTGTCCGTACCGAACATCTGGTCGAACGCCGTAACGGGCAGGTAGATACGCTCTACGCCCGAATCGCCGATTGAAAGCTCCGCGTCCGCCTCTATGCCGACGACGGTAAACGTAAGGCGGTACATCGATATCTTTTGTCCGAGAGGATCGCCGGAGAATAATTTATTCGCTGTTCGCTCCTGGATAACGGCGACGCGCCTATTCAGCGTAAGGTCTTCGTCGTTCAGGAAGCGCCCGCTTTTTAGGCGCAGGTTTTCCGCCTCTTGGATTGCGCCGTCCGTCCCGACGGCCTCGACGCCAAGCGAGCGCCCGTGCGCGCTGATCTTTGCTCCGTGGTAGACAGCCGGGCAGATCGCCTCCGCCTCGGGGATCTTTTTGCGTAAATATAGGGCGTCCTCCCACGTCAGCTCGCCCCAGGGCGCGCCGCCTCTATGGGTAGACGCGTAGATCCAAAAGCGGTTTATACCAAAGCGCGCAAGCTCGCCGTCCACCTGAGCGCGTCCGGCGGAGCCGACCGATACGACGGCGATAGTCGACGCTACGCCGATGATTATGCCAAGCATCGTCAAAAGCGTGCGCGTTGCGTTCCCCTTTAGGTTTCGCCAGGAAAGCTCCAGCACGTCATTAAACGACATGCCGACTACGGTGGGCTTTTTCAAATCGCGTCCTCCTTGGAATCAGGAATTGCTGTAGGGGCGAACTGTGT
>DBDD01000333.1 GCA_002293365.1 Christensenella sp. UBA941
GGCGCAGGCTCTTCGACTTGAGCGCTTGGCAAGGTGGCCGCCACATTTGGCGTGGCCGCAGCATTCGGCGTAGGCTTTCGCTCCGGTGTAACGTCTTGTGCAATAGCCGCGTTTGGCGCGGCGTGCGCCTCCGCCGCTGTAACGACGCGATCCGCCTTTTCCTGTTCGGCCAGCAAAATATCTACAAGCTCGCCCTTCCGGTATTTAGTGATCGACTTGATACCGCCCAGCTTCGCAATTTCACGCAGGTCGTTCAGGCTCTTTTGTTCGAGCATCTCACGATCCAAGTATGATTCCTCCATTTCAAGCGGAATTTGATATATTTATACAATTTGCGCGCAAAAAAACACACAAATGGCATGTAAAAAATTGTACGGAGTACAGCTCCCGCTAAGGCGGGTTAGTAGCCCAAAATGATCACGCAAGTTCGATTAACTGGCGCACAGAATCCGTTTTATGGAAATACGACAATCCGTGGAAGTCTCTCGGAGACGCCGAAATGCGACGGCAAACACTTGATCATTATATCCTTTTAAATATAATACCGATTGCGCCATTGCATGTCAACCGGATTCTAAATTTGTTTACATTTTCGAGACATTACGGCTATTCTAAAAAACAAGCCCATGCCATATGCTTATACAGGGTAGTCCACACTTGCGGCTAAGCTGGCCGCATTGGATAGTATAACCGATTTTGGAACGAACATACATGTTTCAGGAGGCAATATGGCAAGAGCTGATACTGAAGAGCGTACAAGGCCCCACACAAGGCATACAATAACAATAGACAATCGCGACCGCGTGCTAATCACAGGCGTTTCCGATGTGGGTAGCTTCAACGAGGCGGAGGCAATTTTGACGACCGACTCCGGTGAACTCGCCATCAGCGGCGAAGATTTGCATATGCCGAAGCTAAACCTTGACGACGGCCAGCTCGTAATAGAAGGCCGCATTTTCGCGCTGGAATATCTCGATCAGCAGCCGCAAAAGGGCGGGTTCTTTTCGCGCGTATTTCGCTGAGGCGCAGCCCTAAAGTGCAAACTACGCTTGCCCAAATTTCAGAATTGCTCGCAACTCTCTACTGCGGCCTGTTTATTGGGCTGGTGTATGAAGTTCTTAGGCTTTTGCGCCGTGTTTTTCAAGCTGGAAAATGGCTTACGGCGCTTTTTGATATTCTGTTTTGGATAATTGCGGCTGTGGTTGCGGCCTTGGCGCTGTTTATTATAAACGGAGGGAACCTTAGGCTATACTCCGTATGCGGTTTTCTTTTGGGCGCAATGATGTTTATATTCGGCGTAAGCCCGTTACTAATGGCCGTTTTGCGCTTATTTGCGCGCCCTTTTGTGGGAATTTGGCGGATAATATGTAAAAAACGCAAAAATTTTCCGAAAGAAGAAGGAGATTCACACGAAGATGTTGAATAATTAGTTCTCATCACTTCCTTTGGGCTGTTGATAGATGGGGTAGGACTGTCATGGGCAAGACGACCAGCTTGGCTGAAGCTAAAGCCCGTTCAGCGAAATCTGAACCAGCGGCGGCGGAAACGGCCAAAAAAAAGAATAGGCGCTCGCTTAAGCTCTTCCTTATAGGGGCGGGAGCTATTTTGGCTACGCTTACCTTTATTACTCAAGCGCAGCGCATGCAGGATATTCGCGCCGAGCGCGAGGCTCTGGAGAGTCAATTGCTCGAACGCCAAAACCAGACGCAGCGCCTGGAGCGCATGATCCAATACTCTCAAACGGACGCCTATGTCGAACGGATGGCGCTCAAGCAGTTTGGCATGATAAAAGAGGGCGAAATCCTTTTTTACGCCGAGCCCGAAACCGGCGAGCTAATAACGGCGCCCGTTCCGGAAGACTCCCCAACATCCGCCTCCACGGATACGGATGAAGACTGATCTTATCTTTTTTGGGGCCGCATTGGCCGCCTTACGACTTTGAGGCCGCATTGGCCGCTTAAGACTTTGTGGCCGTGTAGGCCGCTTTACGACTTCTCACAGGAGGCCTTTCTATTCTATGGCTCTTACCACCAACGCGGTTCTTGACGGCACCGTGGTCAAAATCACCGGGTTCGGCGCGTTTATTCAGCTTGAAGAAAATCGGGTTGGAATGGTGCATATTTCCGAGATTGCAAACAGCTACGTTCGGGATATCAACGAGCATCTTAAGCTGGGCGACTCCGTGCGCGTTGTTATTCTCGGTACCGACGACTCCGGGCGCATAAATCTATCGATTCGCCGGGCGAATCCATCGCCGCCGGCGCCCGTATACGCGCCGCAGCCCAGGCGCGAAACCCCGGCTACGTTCGACGACATGCTTTCGCGCTTCCTGAAAGACAGCGAGGAGCGCCAATTGGACTATAAGCGCGCGACGGGGCGTAAGGGCGGCGGCTACTCGCGCTCGCGCGGATGAACGATTCCTTTCTTGCTGCGGTGGATATAGGCTCCAATTCAGCGCGGATGCTGGTTGCAAGAGCGAATTATATCGATGGTGAACCCGTCTTGGAGCGGGTTCTTACTATGCGCTACGTTACGCGCCTAGGCGAAAAGCCTGGAACGCTGACGAAAGGCGGCGTAGAACGTACGCTAAGCGCGTTCGAAGAATTCAAAAAGGCGCTCGCGCCAGTCGGCGGCGCGCCTTTTTTTGTGTTCGCGACGAGCGCCGTTCGCGACGCCGATAATAGATATAAGCTGCTGGATCCCTTGGAGAAACGAGGTGTTCGCGTCGATATACTCAGCGGCGAGCGCGAGGCGGAATTGGCATGCGCCATATTGCCTAGTACGGGCGGCTGCATCGATATTGGCGGCGGCAGCACGGAGCTGCTTTCGAAAAGAGAAGGCAAAATCGCGTGTAAAAGCTTTAACGCCGGGGCAGTTCGCGCCAAGGCGCTCTTCGGCGAAGAGAACGGCGTGCTGCCGGAAGCGTTTTATGCATGGTTGAAAAGCGTTTTCGCGGGCATACGCGAAACGCCTCTGCCTGCGCCGGTTTTTGGCGCTGGCGGCACGATAACTACGCTCGCGGCGCTGGCGAACGGGGCCGGGGAATCGATGATCACCTGTAGGGACGCCATATATGTTCACGCCGAGCAATCCCTTACCCGCGCTCAGCTTACGCGCGCGATGCAATGGCTCGCAATAACGCCTCTAGACGAACGCCGCAAAAACGCACTGCTTGGAGACAGGGCGGATATCATACTCTATGGCGCGGAGATTCTGGCGTTTATTATGGACGAGCTGGGCGCGGAAACCGTTTTCGCTACGGATAAGGATAATTTATACGCATATTTGGCTGAGGTTCTAAAAACGTATTGATGTAGGGGCGGATGGCAATCCGCCCGCGACCCAAAACGCGAAATACGGGCGGATCACCATCCGCCCCTAC
>DBDD01000128.1 GCA_002293365.1 Christensenella sp. UBA941
GGTTTTTAGAGGGACTCAATTCTCGATCAAGCCAGGATGTAGTTTATGTTAGATCTGTGTAAAAATGATGCGGCGATGCCATTTGTACAGAAGCGTTTGCTCTTGACATAAACATAACATCGTTCTATAATAGAACATAGTTATGTTAATGGAGATGTGAACGATGGATAGAGAAGCGCAACGGGAAAGATCCGATGCTTTAAAGCAGGATATTATCGATACCGCGTTAGAGATAGGGCTAAATGAGGGCTTTGAGGCTGTTTCCATACGCAAAATTGTCGGTACGCTACGATATTCCACCAGCGTGGTTTACTATCACTTCAAGAACAAGCAAGAGATTATCGACGCTGTAGTAGAGCGGGAAACGCAGAGGGTAAACGGCATAGTACGCGCCGCAATAGACGAGAGCGCGAGCGCCGTGGAAAATATCAAAAATACGTTTCACGCGGTTACCATGCTTGCATTGCGCGAACCCGAAACATACAGGCTGGTTGTCCCGCGCAAATTCGGTGAAAGAAGCGCCGCCCGCCAGCCTTGGTTAGATAATCTAACGGGCGTATTATTAAAAGCTATGGCAAGCGGCGAAATACGCAAAATGGACGCGGGCCGCGCAGCGTTTGCGATATGGAGCTCATTCCTGGGATTTCATATACTGCTGTCGCTGCAACCGGAGCTCAATATGAAACAGGCGGAAGCGATGTTTGAGGTACAGTTCGACATTTTGATGAATGGCGTTTTATCGCGGGAGGGCGAAAGATGATCACCATAGTTTCAGACAATCAGGTTGCGCATTACGGAGAGGCGGTGCGCGAAAAGCTAACCGAGCGCGGCGTTGAGGCGGTGCATCTTGTAATAACCGAGGATGGAATCAAGCCGTGCTACGGCTGCGATGGTTGTCAAACCAAGAGCTTCCTGCGATGCGTATTCCGTGACGACGCGGATAGGATTCTGCCTTATATCGCCCAATCGGATACCTTTGTGATTGTAACGCCGCTTACCTACGGCGGATATTCATATCAGGCGAAGCTCATCGTCGATAAGCTTGCGCTGCTGGGCGATGTACATTATTACGTTAAAGATAGGGAGCTTGTAAAGGGTACGGGCTCTTGCAAGTATTTCGTAATTGGCGTATCCGAGGATTGCGGCGAGGCGGAAGCCAAGGCGTTTGAATATCTTGTTCACGAAACGCATGTGATAACCGGCTGGCAAGGCAAGGCGTTCATTTCACCAAAGATATACGACGCAGATATGATCGCAAAGGAGATAACGTGTTCATGAGAAACTATCTGATAATAAACGCCAGCCCCCGCCCCAAAAGTACCAGTCTGCTGCTTGCCAACATGTGCAAGGCGTATCTTGATGAGCATGAACGGCAGGCCACGGTGGTTTCGATGTATCAAGGCGGCGGGCCGGACGGATTAATTGACGCCATAATGGGCGCGGATGTCGTGGTAATTAGCGGCCCGTGCTACGTGAACACATATCCCGCTGCGGTGATTAAGTTGCTTACGGAGTGGGAAAAGCGCGCATGCAATGGCCAGATTATATACGGTATGATACAGGGCGGCATGCCATACTCGCACACCCACAAAAGCGGCCTAAACATGCTGGAGCTATTCGCCGCGAAGAACGGCCTTAGCTATAAAGGCGGTTTTATATGCGGGCTAGGCCCGCTTATAAACGGCGGCACAATCGACAAGCTGCCCAACAGCAAAGCGCTGAGGCGGCAACTGACTGTGTTTTTCGCCAACATATGCAACGAAGCGGAATCCGGCGCTTCAGTGTATGAGCGGGCAAGAATGCGGGTTCCGGCATTGTTGGCGAGAATACTCGCGAACTTCATGAACCGCTCGATAGATAAAAAATACGCCGCGCGAGGCTATGACGCATGTGCGGAGAGCCCGTATAAGACCGATAATATATAAACAGCGCTACTTCAGCTTGCTCAACTCGTCCAGAAAAGCAGGCCGGCGCGGATTCTCGTCCCTGAATTTCTGCGCGAGCTCGTTCATAGCTTTTTTGCCGCAAACGCCGCCGTATTCCTTTAGCGACTGGCAAACTCGCCTATACGCATTGCGGTCGCTTGCTCCTTTGGCATACCAAAGTACAACCTCCCGATATATTTGTTCAACCTCATCCCGATATTTTTCCGGGAACAAAGCGCCGAATTCAGTAATTCTTGAGTTTCTTTTACGGCAAAGAGCCATGAGCCTGTCGTAATCCTTTTCTAAAACCAAAATCCGCGTATAAGCATCAGAAGGAAAACTTTGGGATTCAAAAAACGTTATCAAATTCTGAAGCGTCGTTGACCATTGCCCGGGCGGCGTGGTATCCTTCAGCACGCCGTAATAATCCATGCCGTCCCAATCATGCTTTACGAAATGCTCGGCAAGCTCATGCATCTTTTCGGTGTTGCCCATCGCCTTGTACGCTTCATATGAAGCGACGCTCCATTCGCGAACGTAGCCGTCGTAGTGTTTTTTCTTGTCATTCTTAACCCCCTCTTGGGCGTAGCGCAGCGCGGTTTTATAGTCCTTTTTCTTTATAGCTTCGTCAATCGCTTTTCTGCGAAAGGCGCGGTAGTGCAGGTTTTCCAAGAGGAATTTACGGCTTTTTTCTTTTCCCTCTCCTTGCTTCAACAGCTCATACTGAAGCTCCGCAACCGATTCCTCATAATAGTTCTCGCGCTCGCTGACGCCTTTACGCTCCTCCTCCAAATGACCCCAAAGCTTTTGATACAGAGAGGAATCGCCAGCCATCGGCAGCAGGCATTCCCAAAAAGATAGGCGGTAGTCGGTCCAACCCTCATAGATATCGCGCTTCGCTTCTGAGGCAACCATGTCGAACAGCTCATCCCGGCCCTGTTTCGGCAGGCCGTTTTGACCCTCCCGCACAGCGTCCCGGATCGTTTCAATGCATTGCGATATAACCGAACCGACGCTGCCGTCTGAGTCGTCGCAGTAATCGAGCATGATGAATGCTTCGGATAATATCATTGAGCAAAGCTTGACGGCGCGGATGCTATCCGACCTAGCAGCCTCCTCCGCCCTACTTAGAACTTCCCACGCGCCTGCCAGCGCCGCGTCAGTATCTCTCCATTCGATATACCCGCGTTTCTTATAACGGTTGAAACGCTCCTGAATCAGTTTACGGCCAAGCTCGAGCTCGTCATCCAGTTTTGCGAATCGCAGCAGCAACGCTTGACGGAGCGCGCGGTCGCTTTCGGACAGCGTATATATAATGTCCACTAACGTTTCTTTTGCCTGCGCTTCCAATAGCTCTTTTAGGTTCGCTTTCTCCTCCTTCACACCGCGGGGCTTTTTTTCAGCGGGCTTCTCCATATCTTTGCGGATGGCGAAATATACCGCAACCTCATGCTTACAAACCTCGCCGAAATCGTATGGGCAGTCGCAGAAGGATTCTATGATATCGCCGTCTTCCGCAAGCGAAACCGTTACCGTGTAATCATCCGTCCCCTCAACGACGGCCTCGTAGCAGCGCTCATCGGTTTCTTCCAAGCTCGCAACGTAACCGCTGGAATAATAGTTTATCCCGCGCGAGAGAATCGTGGCGTCGACATCGTTTTCAAAGCTATTTAAGTTCAATTGTGCTTGGCATAACGCCATCTCCTATTATTCATCTTTTGCGATTGTGCTTCAACTCCGATATAGCAGACATTAAACCATATGTAATACAGATAGTGGACAATCCTTTGTATAGGACTGTCCACCTTACACTGTGTTAGGACATCACTAATGATACAAGCTCGCTGACTGCACCGCTGGGATACTCTATATCCGTACAGCCTCACGATCGCATACTCGTTTATACTCGTTTTGGAGAACGGGTGCAAACCGGTTGTAAAAGCTATTCAGTAGGGTTTTCCGCCTCGTTATTCCCATCGTTGTTATTAGACCTGTTGGCATCATCCTCACCCCCATCGTTAGCCTCCAAAAGAGGGGGAATATCTTCTGTTGCCGACCGTATGGCATCCTGTAATGCGCTATATGGTCTTAGAATATCAGCCATTTGCTGGTACGGTAGCATTGCTTCACTGAGCTGTCGAATTTGCGCGCGAATACTCTCCATAGCAGGCGTATTATGAAACACAGCAACATCCCTCACGGCATCAGTTATTGCTGATTTTTCTATTATTGATCGGAGTGAATCTATAGAACTTGCCAATGCAGAATTATTTGCAATCGCACTAATACCTTTTGCCGCTTCGGAAACAGCGGGACTGCTTATATTTAAGGCTAGCCTTTTTAGCTCTTCAATAGCGCCGAGTTGAACCATAGGGAATTGCGACTCTTTGATTGCTTCGGATAAAGCCGTACTAACACCAAGTGGCTGTAACTCATCAAATGCTTTTGATATTTGGGAGGACACCTCCAAAACAGCAGGCGTTAACGAGGCAGCTTTGAGTGCGTTTGAAAACGCCGACAAGTCCATTGCCACCATCGCATTTGTTATTGCCTTGTTTACGTCGGGCTTAGGCGCTGATGGTTTCCCGATTAACTTGACGATGGCACTGTCTAGTTCCTTATTTATCTTGTTAAACAAGTAGCGAGCTTTTCCAAAAAGGTCTTTCCCAATATGATGAGCGTGCACTACATCGTTACGATATGTTTGCACATCCCTAAATCGGCTCCTGAGCGTCGGTACATCCTCTTTGCCGAGCATCGTGTCCCAGAGAACGTGCTCGTCAAGTGAATCCAAATAATCTTGGACCTCGCCCTTAGAATATTTGCTCTTGCCGTTAAATACGCTCTTCGCTTCGGCATTGATGCGCATCTTCATGCTTGAGATGAAATTCGGATCAATAAAAAGCAACTCGAAAATCTCGCCAAAGTCCTTTTTTTCGAGTTGCTTTATATTTTCTTTTGCTTTTTCATTGTCTGATATAGAAGCCGCTAAATATAACAATTTACGTAGCTTGCACTCCAGTTCGTTTACCAGCGGAAACAGTATCCTGTTGTAATATTCCGAGCTTTCACACGACAGAACCAACGGCGAATACCGCATCAAGGTCGTATGTACTTCGGATAGCTTTTTGGCACTATCTTCGTTTTTGCTTTCAAGCGAATACCTTGCGATCCAGAGAGGTGATTTTTTAATACTGGAAATCTCTACAGTAATGCCGTTGGGTTTATATTTTTCGACTACGGCTCGATGCTCGTCAGATAAAAACAAATATTCGTTTCTCATGCCAATCTCTCCAACTCACCTTTCGGCCTCTCTGATTGCCCATTAAACTCAACTTGTGGGTGAACTATTTGCTTTTCATCGTCTCCTTGCAACATATATACTATTATAGTAGAGCATGTATATATTTCCAAGAACTATTTTAGCGTAATATAGGGAAAGCCTGCGAATCGCTCCGCAGGCTTAGGCAAAGTACAAGTTCCCCATATACGCTATTGTTTTACGGCTCTGCCACAAGCACTTCCGATCCGTCTCTAAACGTAAACTTGAAGGATTTATCCGTGTTTACGGTAACTGATTCCACGGTAGCTTGCCACAGCCCAGCGCCAAACTCGGTGACAATATCTCCGGCCTTACGCAGTTCATCAAGAAACCGGCAAATCATTTCCTTCCGGGCGTTCTGCTCAAGAATCTTGTCTTTCAATTCGCTCACCAACTTTTCCGCCTGTTCGCATTCCTCGCTCATTTCATCAAACCGGCGCTTATACTCCTCCTGATCCTGTACATTACGGGCGTTTTCCTCCATGTGGCGGCGCATACGCCCCGTGGCGGCGTCGCTGGCATTCTGCGCTTCCGCCAGCTTTGCTTCTAGCGAGGTAGTGTCAGCCAACAGGGGCAGCATTTCCTTGAAGGCATCTAAATACTGGTCTTTATCGCCAAGTATACGGTTGAAGGCGGTAAGGAAAGCGGCCTTAAGCTCCTCCTCCCGAATAAACGGCGTAGCGCATGGCTGACCACCGTCATATTTCCGATTACAGCGCCAGCCGGTATTGCGGTATTTGCTGTTAGAATGCCAGACCTTCGAGCCGTAGAAACCGCCGCACTCGCCGCAGACGATTTTGGCGGCGAATGGACTGTTGCTCTTAATGCTGTACCGAATTGCCGACCGCCGCTG
>DBDD01000296.1:0-898 GCA_002293365.1 Christensenella sp. UBA941
CTCGTAGAACCCGACGCCGAACCCGCGAAAGAGGCTCCTGCTGTTGAAGCCGCTACGCCAGCACCCACCGGGGAAC
The DNA here is from genome assembly GCA_002293365.1 of Christensenella sp. UBA941. Lineage (GTDB taxonomy): Bacteria > Bacillota > Clostridia > Christensenellales > UBA941 > UBA941. The sequence continues at coordinate 77 of DBDD01000296.1, forward strand.
CAGCGTCAATAACCGAAAGTGAATATGAAAACAGGCTGACCGTCGAAGAAATGGTTCATGTACTAAAGGCGTTATATATGCGCGCCCCTCACAATCCCAACGCAAAAAAGCAATACGATGAAATAGAACGCATTCTTTTATCGTAATCGCGCATGTAGATAGATAGCTCCGTCAAACTGGCGGGGCTATTTACGCTCCATAAAATTCATTCAGGTAGATAATCTGCGTCGCGGCGTCTCAATCGGCGGCGCTTGCAATTTGAGCACCTCTCATCAGCACATTTAGGCATCCGCTTCCATTATTAAGAACAATTATTCTGAGCGTGGAAAATAAAGCTTGCCAACCGCAAGGCAAATACATATAATCCCAAAAAAGAAAGTGAGTGCGGCGTGAATATATGAACCTTACTCCACGAAAATTTATCAAAGGGGATTGTTATTATAAGCAAAAATGCACTGGTTACGGACTATATGTACGGCTTATAGTGAAATATCGTGCTAGTGGTAACAATATGGTAACGACTTTTTATTTTCCATTATGCTAAACTGAAGAGCGACATTCTAGGAGGACGGACATAATGGCTACGAACAGGCTAATCATCGTCGAGGACGACAAGGGCATTTCGGATACAATCGCCCTTAATCTCAGATATGTCGGCTACGATTTCAAAGTGTTTGAAAATGGCAATGATGCCGCAGCCTATCTTGAAGAGGATCACGCCTTCGATCTCGCGCTGTTGGATATCATGCTTCCGGGCATCGACGGATTTGAGCTTTTTTCCCATATGGAGCGGTATAATATCCCCGTAATCTACATGACCGC
>DBDD01000296.1:1005-1465 GCA_002293365.1 Christensenella sp. UBA941
TTTCATGATATCGTCGTGGATACGGGAAACCGCGCCCTGACCAAGCGCGGCGAAACAGTTGAGCTGCCGCCGCTGGAGTTCGACGTATTCGCTATTTTGATAAAGAATAAGAACCGCACGGTTTCACGCGAACGCATACTCAATGAGGTTTGGGGCGAGGATTATTTTGGCGATACGCGAACGGTGGATGTGCGCGTGGCGAATATCCGCAAGAAGCTGGGGCTTGGGGAAGAAATCCGCACCATCTCTAAAGTTGGATATCGGCTGGAGGAGCGCAAGTAATGAAGCTATGGAAGAAATTGTCGCTTACATGCAGCGGCATCCTCGTATTCATCGTGGCAGTTTGCAGCGTACTTCTGCTTATGCAATCCAAAAACAGCATACTGGAATTGACCTACGAGCACGCCCGCAATAAGCAGAATAACCTTGCCTCATCGTTTTCAGAGATGGCGGCGTATTA
>DBDD01000296.1:1600-2014 GCA_002293365.1 Christensenella sp. UBA941
AATCGAGGGGCGCGACATACTCATTGTCGGCAGCGAGGTTACGATAGAAAGCGGCGATTATCTTGTATACGTGGTGCTGGATATCTCAACCGTCTATAACGGCCTTACAACGATGGCGTTGAGGTTTGCGGCCATCGGCCTAGCGACAATATTGATTGGGACGGGGTTAATCATCTTGTTCGTTCGCCGGGCGACAAAGCCGCTAATGGCCTTGCGGGAATCGTCCAAGCACATCGCGGCGGGCAGCTACGCGGAGCGCGCCAGCGTTCAAACCCGCGATGAAATTAGCGAGCTCGCGGAGGATTTCAACGTCATGGCCGCAGCCGTACAACGGCATGTGGACGATCTTACGGAAACCATGCTGCGGCAGCGGCTATTTATCGGCGGCGTTACGCATGAGTTTAAGACGCCGCT
>DBDD01000296.1:2039-2750 GCA_002293365.1 Christensenella sp. UBA941
GAGCGGGAGCAATCCCTAGCCTATATCGAGAACCAATGCAAATGGCTGGAGCGGCTTACGCAGAAGCTCTTAAAGCTGATTACATTGCATGAGCATATCGAAAAGAAAAGCGCCCCCGTATCGCTCCTACTGGAGCGCGTGCGCGAGAGCATGACCGAAACCCTTCGGCAGCGCGAAACCCCGCTTCAAATAGATTGCGGAAAGGATACGCTCGATATGGATATCGACCTCATGCAAAGCGCTCTCATCAACCTAGTAGATAACGCTTCAAAAGCGTCCCAGCCGGGGCAAATCATTATGATTACGGCATCCGGAAATACGATTGAAGTGCGGGATCGCGGCTATGGCATTCCCGAAAGCGAGCTTGTGCGCATTACGGAGCCATTCTACATGGTGGAAAAATCGCGAAGCAAGAAATATGGTGGCAGCGGGCTTGGGCTTGCGCTGGTGAAGGAGATCATCGCCGCGCACGGGGCGGTGCTTACCGTCGAGAGCAATGAGGGCGAAGGCACGCTGGTGCGCATAAAATTCTGACGGTAACAAAATGGTAACGTTTCGGTAACGACTTTTTATGATAAGGCGGTCATAATAAGGGCGACATCATGAAACGAGGTTGAAGATATGAGACGGATGATTTGCACTTTATTAGCTTGCGCGATAGCGGCAGGCATGTTTGCGGGCTGCCAAAAAGACCCGGAAAGCCCGATTGTG
>DBDD01000296.1:2765-3293 GCA_002293365.1 Christensenella sp. UBA941
AAAACAGACAAAAGTCTGCGGGAGCAGTATGCTATTCCCGAAGCCTATCAATCAAGCACCGAGGGCGCGGACGGCAAGCTTACTATAGCGGTGGACGCAAAAGTGGATGCTCCAGATAAGACCGCGATGCCAATCTACCGGGTAAAACCTGCTGTCTTTTCTCAGGAAACCGTAAGCGCCTTCTTTGAAGCCCTCTGCGGTGACACGGAAATGTGGGAGGTAAAGAACGAACTAACAAAAGCCGAATTGCAAAATGAGATCATATATAAGAAAAAGGATATTGCGGATAATATAAACGCGGAAGGGTACGAAAATGTAATCGCAGAGTGGGAAGCAGAGCTTGCCGATATGGAAAAAAGATTGCAGACCGCGCCGGAAACCATTGATGAAATACGTGCCGACGGTATTTTAAGAGAAAAGACCGTGACGATTTACAACACAACCGCAGCGGAAGAAGGTGCGAATACTCATACTCTGATATCGGAACGAGTTTTTTAACCATTAACGCCATCGACGGTAGTATCATCG
>DBDD01000029.1 GCA_002293365.1 Christensenella sp. UBA941
TGCTTCGGCAGATATATTTTTAGGTAGCTGTGAATCAAGCTGAATAGCGAACCTTTTTCAAATTTTGTCATGGCGTTGCCTCCGGGAACATGGCGTTAAACGATTCCCAATCTATCGCGGAGGTTTTGGCAAGGTTTTCGGGCAGTATATGAATGTAGTACGCGGTATCCTCCATTCTATCATGCCCCATGTAAGCCCGAAGATAGGGCAGCATCGCCATCAGGTTTTCTCCGCTGTCAAGCCAGCGGTTCAAGCGCGCGGACGCAAAACGGTGCCGTAGGTCATAGACCCGGATATTTGTATTTGCGTAGCCCGCTGACTTCCATGCTTTGTTGAAAGCTGCGTAGACCGCCGTGTTGGTCAGCGCGCCGCCAGCATAGGAGGGAAAGAAAAACGGATTGCCGCCGCCGAATATGCCGCGCTTCAAATCATATTGCCGGCACATGGCGAGCATATCATCACTCATGACAACGATGCGCTCCTTACGGTGTTTCGTTTCTGTAATTAGGATTTCTCCATTATCCAGATTAACGTTTTTCCATAAGAGTTCTCGGCTCTCATTGGGCCGCAGCCCGCAGGTGTAGGTCAGCCGGAATAAGACCGGCAGGATTTCCGTCAGATACGGCTCGCTTTTGTTCGGTTCCAATCGGTCGATCTTCGCGAACAGGGCGCTCAATTCGTCGTCCGTAAAGATGTATGGCGGCTTCGGGTGTTTGCTCGGAGAAAACTTATCCGGCAAAATATACGCCTCCATTTTGACTGCGCAAAGATATTTTCCAAATTGCCGTATTGCCATTGCCCGTCCCGTCAGATTGCATAACGAGGATTCCGTTTCAAGCCAGCCGTGAACGAGCTCCGCCGTCAATTCCGGCGTTTCGCAAGACATATCGCAGCAGTATTGATCGAATCGCAGCAGGTGATGCAGATACGTTTTTCGTTTGTACCCGCGAGCCGTATGGTTTTCGAGCATGGCATCCAGAAGTGGCGCAAATACGCTTTGAAATTCGCTCACAGCATTTCACCTCCAAGCGGGAGGATGCCGTCGAATGGCAGAGCGCATCGCTTCAAATTATTGCTGTCAAGCGCAATATATTTCTTGGTCGAGTTTATTTGCGCATCACCTAGAACCTGCGCGACGGTCGTAATCTCAACGCCGCCTGTAACCATAGCCGTCGCCAGAGAGCGCCGAAGAGTATGAAAGGCATTACTGCTTGGTATACCTGCCGCAATACAGCAGTCGCGGTAGATATCCCCGATAGTTACAGCGTCTTTTATCGGGGTATGCGGTTTCAAATACCGCAGAAATACATGGCGCTCTTCTGTTTGAGGTCTGCTGTATAAGATATAATCACTCAAGGCTTCGCCGACCATTTGCGTCAGCGGCAATACGACGCTCTTTCTCGTTTTGGACTGCATCAGCCGGATTTCGCCATGCAGCCAATCAATATTATCCAGCTTTAGGTTGATTACGTCACATGCTCGCAGTCCGAGTTCAGCGCCAAGAACCATGACCGCGTATTTGCGTTTGCCGTTTTTCGTTCGGCGGTCGATAGCGTCAAGCAATTTTGCGACATCGCTCATGGGCAAGGCTGGATAAATTTTACTTTCGCGGTTTACCCGGAATGAAAGCAGCTCTGTATATGGCGATTCCGAAAGGCCGACGGTATACAGATAGCGATACAGCTTTTTCAGAAACAGCCTAATATTATACATAGAACTGGTTGCAACCTGTTTTGAGCAGTCGAGCAAGAAAGCCTGCAAATCCGACGCACCCGCGTGGCTCATATCCTCGTGGCCCTGTAGCACAAGCCAAGCGAAATACTTGTTCGCCACCCAACGCATATCATTTCGCGTGTTCGGATGAAAATCTTCGCTTGCGATATAATCGTCAACGATACGCTGAAACTCCGGCGTAAGCTTATACCGTGAGCCTCTTAATGGATACGCGAGTTCAACGCTCCCGGATTTTGTGTAAATAAGGAGCCTTCGAATATCACGAGTTCGCTCCCGATAGTTGCCAGCGCATATTTTTCCTTCGTAAAGGCGCTGGTCGGCATCCTTGAAGTACGCCGCAATAATATCCTCGTTGAATGTCTTGTAGCCCGCGTTTTCGTGCCATTGTACCAACATGCCCGCGCGTTTGAGCATACGCAACCGACCGGCATACCCAAACCCAGCTTCGCGTAACGAGCTTTCATAGCTCTCCAGCAACTCGTCAAATGAGATTGGCGCTTGTTTCATAACATTTCCTCCGATAAATAGTAGTCAGGGAGTCCCTGCTACTGGTTTATCGGCCAAATTTCAAAATTTTAAGCCGGGAATATAATCGGAACTTTCGAAAAAAGGCCGGACAGCCGCGCCGCACCGTCGCTGAACCGGCCTTTTTAATCGGAACTATCGACCTGATTTCTTAGACACTGCGGGCTTTTGTCGTTCTTGTTCCGATTATAACTTTTGTACGATAACAAGACTTGCTATCTATGCTATTTGCTATCTATGCTTGCTATGATTGCTATCTATGCTATTTGCTATCTATGCTTGCTATGATTGAACCAAACCTCTGACGCGGTGGAATTAGACAACAGCCTCCGATAAGGCATTTGTGTTCTTCCGTAACATTGGCATCGCAAATACGAGCCTCCGATAATATAAAAGCGCGGGCAACCGCGACACGAAACATATGGGGGCTTACTTATGGTAACAACTTAAAAACCTACTCAATCGCCTAGAACTGGAGTAAGCGTCAAATACCCCAGCGTCCTTGATGATCCTAAACCCCACAATATTCCGGCAGCAGCGGACTCCACGGCAGCATACTTTCCAAATCGCTGGTAGTCGAGCCGGGCAGCACCTTCAGCAAAAACTCGATATACCGCTGTGGCGCAGACCGTTTTCCTTCGCGGTTTCATTAATAGAATACATAATAGAGCTGGCATACGCCCCGTCCGGCGTATTCGCGAATAGCCAATTCTTCCTAGCGATCACGAACGGCTTAACGCTCCGCTCCGCACGATTGTTGGAGAACTCCACGCGCCCGTCGAGAAAGACGTTATACAGAAAACTGCGCTGGGAAAGCTTATGCTTTGTCCGCTAAGCTCGCTTATGCTTCGCGCCGCCGCCCGATACGTACTTTCGCAGCTCGCCTGTACGATCTTTTCCGCCAGCAAGCCGCTCATGAATCCGCTGCCCGTTTTCCCCATCGCTTCGTCCAGCAGATAAACAAACCGCTTGCCGCTGTTAGTCCCGCGCACCTCGTACATGGCGCGCTGGTACTCCACTTCGCCCATCACCGTCTTGATTACCGTTTTGCGCTGACCTTTGTGACGGTACCTTGTCCGATCCCGGCCCGACACCAATTCCGCGTACCAGCTTTCAAGGCTTCACATCCCATTTTGCAGCACGCTCTGAATATTTCTATTTCGCAAAGAATCCGTCAAACGAGCTGCTGCCCGTCTCCGAACCAGGCTATTACGCCCTGATTATACCGTCGGGCAGCACATTGGCGAGCGCCAAGGTGCTATCCGGCTTTGCCGGGGAGCTGGCTCGAGCCCGTCAGCGAATTCAGGCTGACGGTCGGCGAGAGGAGCCTTATCAAGCTTAATGGCTGGTATCCGTACGAAATAACGCCCGGCATGACGGAAAGGGTTTACGTCAACGGCGGCGAGTATCCGTTTACGGTTGGCGAGAGCGCTTTCGAGCTGACGCTTCCGGCGCCGCCGAGCCAGGTTGCGGCGATTCGCATAGAAAACGACTTTTCGTTCCAGGCGCCGCCGCCGGATACCTGGATATTGAGCTTTATATTAAACGGGCTGGACGGGGAATAGACGGGACAGCAGCGCACAGCTCAAATTCGTTATCACAATATCGTAATCTTTCGCGAAAGCATTCGGATTAAATCGTAGCCGTCCCACGTCAGCGCAAAATCCATCGATTTACCCATTGGCACGGCGCGATCAACGCCCTTGGGCCGGTGCTTCGAAAAGAACGCCGACAGATCCTCCTTGCTTACGCCATAGTAGGTGAGCGTTTGCATGCGCTCGCCGCATAGGGGCAGCATGTCTTCCAACGCGGAGAGATCGTATTCAAAATAAAACCCGCTGTTATATTTGTATTGCATGAGCCCCGCGTCCGCGTTTTCCACGCCTACGCGCGTCACATAGTTATCCCCGCGCTCTTGGAGCGAAACGGGAATATGCGCCGCCGCCCTGTAAAAAGCGGCCAGCTTCCCCACAGCCTGAACGGGCGCGAGCGAATATTTCTCCTTTGCGAGCGCGCGTACGCTCGCCCAAAAAACGGCTTTTGCCTCGCTTTTGCGCTCCCCCAGCCAAAAGATGACGCGCGGCGCGGTACAGGCGTTTTGGTCGGAGAAATAGGTGTCGTTATAAAAATCCCGCGCGATACCTTGTTTATCAGCAGCGCTAAGGTACGCGTCAGCGTCGATAACAGCGGCGGAATACCTGTCCGCAAAGGTTATATCAAAAGCCCTCGGCTTTAGCGGAGACTGGCGCAGCTCGGCGATCGTGCCGTCTCCGCCCCACACGACGCGCGCGTCGCAAACGGCGGAATAGCGATCGTGCAGCGCTTTATCCGGCGGATATTTCACGAAGAAAAGATAGGGCGCGAGCGCTCTATGCTTTCCCGCCAGTAGCTCGCTTACTGCGCCCAGAATGATCGAAGCCTGTTCAAAGTCCTTGCCCGGCAGCCGCACGATGTTTGCGTTGCCCGCCAGGAGCCCCGCCGCAAAGCTGAAGGCGAAGTTTACGGGCACATTGCTGGGTGTGGAATGAAAGACTACGCCCCTGCCGAGCCGGCAGTCTAAATCGTCGTACTTGGATTTTTCCTTCAGCAACGCCGCCCTGCGGCACCAGAAGCCGAAGGTCGCGACGTCGGAATATTCCCGTGTCATCGTGAGCGCTTTTGATAGATCGTTAAAAAACGCCAAAACCGCATCGTCAAAGGGCGCGAGCGGCGGCGCGCCGAGCACGGACTCCAAATCACCGTGTAACCGCATAGGTATCGCTGCACCCCCGAATCTCGGCCATTTGCAGCCTGCCGTTTATATGAAAATACTTGCCCTTGCGCCCGCAAGGACAGTCGTCTTCGCCGAGGATAACGCCCTCGTCCTCAGTAAGCAAGGAATGCCCCGGATACGATTCCGGCAACACCGAAACCACTTGCACGACGCCGGATTCACCGAACGCGCAGGGCGAAAAATCAATATGATTGCGCGTGATTACGTCCGAATACGCGCTGGCGTGCAAATGGCCGCGCTCACATTCCATATAGACGCAGCCGGTCTGCTCGACCATCCCGTAATAATCGTGAATATCCGCAAGTCCGCATGCGTCGCGCAGCCTGAGCTTAAACTCGTCCTTGGAGACGGCTTCGCCCGCGAGCCTCTTCCAGCCGCCGCCGTGGATTAAAACACCTGCGCTCAAGTCGGGCTTGCGCGCAAGCTTTTGCAGCTCCTTGTAAAAATGAAGCCACACCATAAAAGTAAAGCCGAAGAGGAAAATTCTCTTGCCCCTATGCTTTTCCAGGAACGCCTCGACAGCAGGAAGATCCAGATTCATATCGTCGTCAAGGGCGTACGCTTTATCCGCACCGAAGATAGAAAAGCCCAGTATGCCCGCCCCCCGCGCCGAAAACATGGCGCGATTTTTTAAGGTCGAGGGGCTGTCGATGATCAGCATCGGCATACGCGCGGAACCCGTAAATTCAGAAACAATTTTCACAAGCGCTTTCTGCTGATTTGACGCCGTGACCCTGTCCAAATAGATCCTCGATACGGCCTGGCCGCTCGTGCCGGAGGATGTCATGATTTTAAATACGCCCTCGTCGGGAATGCTCTTTAAATCCAACGCCTTGAATAGGCTGACGGGCAGGAAGGGTATGTCGCAGTAACTTTCGCAGCTTTGGGAGTTGAAGCCCGCCCCGCACATCATCGCGGCATACTCCGGGCACGCCGCGATATGGCGCTGCGTCAAGGACATAAGCCGCTCCGTCAGCATACTCGACTTTGCCGCCTTATCGAGCGAAAAAGGCGGCGTTTGCAGAATTTCCTCAATGGTCAAGTTCGTTCAACTCACTATATAAGGTTTTTCCCGCCTCATTGCGCGGAATCCTTTCAACCGCGACGAATTTGAAGCCGGTGCGGTTGAATCCGGTTTTTTCCGTAAGATAGCTTATCACATCGTCCGGCGCACCGCCGCCGGCGACGAATACCGTCATCCTGTCATCCACGCCGCCGCAAACGCACTCTAGCTCCGGGAACGCAGCCTTGAGCAGCCCCTCCGTTTCGTCCAAGTTTACGCGGCTGCCAAATAGCTTCAGGAAACGCTTTTTGCGCCCGACGATATAGTAAAACCCGTCGGCGTCGCGCTTGGCCATGTCGCCCGTCACCAGTACGCCGCGCTGCTCGTCCCCCTTAATAAGATCCGGGCCGGTCTCCGCGTAACCGAGCATGACATTCGCGCCTTTATAGACGAGCTCGCCCACCGTTTCAGGCGTGTGAATCTCGTTCCCTTCGACGTCTATAAGGCTAAACTCGCCTCCGGGTATGGCGACGCCCATGCTGCCATATTTTTCTAAAGACCTCTCGGACGGCAGATACGACATCCGCGCCGTCGCCTCTGTCTGGCCGTACATTACGACGAAATTCTTGCCGTTAGCCTTCGCGTACTCCGCGAATTTTTTATGCAGCTCGGGCGAGAGCTTTCCGCCCGCCTGCGTCATAGTCCTGAGCGAGGGCAAGTCCATACGGAGGAAGCGGAGCTTATCGAGCATCTCGTACGTATAGGGTACGCCGCCAAAACTCGTTGCGCCATAATTCTCGAATTGCCGCCAAAAATCCTTATGCATTAGGGTCTTGCGGGTTAAAATGACCGACGCGCCCACCCATAGATGGCTGTTAATAATCGAGAGCCCGTAGGTATAGCTCATAGGCAGCGTCGTGATGGGACGCTCCGTCGCGTTAAGGCGTAGATACTCCGCAATGGATACGATATTCGCGCGTATGTTGGCGTAGCTTTGCCGCACGAGCTTCGGGCTGCCGGTCGAGCCGGAGGTCGTCAGCAGCAAGGCCAACTCGTCGTGGAGCGGGAAAGCTTTATCATATGACGTTTTGAGCAGCGCGTAGCCCCATATGGCCATAACCTCGGCGAAGAGGGGAAACTCTTGCGCTATATTTTGCGGCAGCCAGAGATAATCGGGCTTATAAGCTTCGATCAGTGCACAAAGCAGGCCCCGATCGAGCTCGGCGTCTAGCAGCAGCGGGACGATTCCCGCGTCGATAAACGCCGTATATCCCAACAGAGAGCCCTTTTCGTTTGAGCATAGATTAAATGCCAGCGTCCGCAGCGTCATATGCGAAATCAGCGCTTCGCCCGCCGACTTTAGCTCGGCGTAAGTGGTGATTCCGCCGCTTTCGTCTACGATTGCGGTATTGCCGTAAAAGCTCTCAAAGCTCCACATCGTATTTTCTCAACAGCTCTTTGCCTTTTTCAAAGGAGCTAAGATCGATAATATCACTCGTATCCAGCATGATGCCGAAGGCTTCTTCAAGCGCAAAGATGAGCTGCATATGGCCAATACTGTCCCACGCTGCAACACCTTGATATTGCAGGCCGGGCAGATCATCTTTAGATATCCCCAAAGCGCTTACAAACGCCGCTTCATATTTTTCAGAATGGTTCAAGACATAACCCCCCAATCGTAATTTCATTATTAAACTAAGGCCGCGCCATCCGCGCCTAGAATTTGACCCGTAACATAAGACGCCATATCCGAAGCAAGAAACAGGGCGGCATTGGCGATTTCGGAGGGCTTTCCCAAGCGTCCTAAGCCGATATTCCGAAGAAGTCCGCTCACTTTCTCCGCGCCAACAGAGCGGAACAAATCGGTGTCGATCATGCCGGGCGCGATGGCGTTCACTCTTATGCCTGCGGGCGCCAGCTCCTTGGCTGCGGTTTTAGTCATAGCGATGACCGCGCCCTTTGAAGCCGAGTATACTAGCTGTCCCTTATTTCCGTTCACGCCGACTATGCTCGCCAAGTTTATAATGGAGCCGCTCTTTTGCCTAACCATAACGCGCGCGGCAAGTTGTATCAGCTCCATCACTGCAAAGACGTTAACCTCAAAGACCTCCCTAGCCACCTTTTGATCGATCATCCCGATCAACGCGTCTGGCATGATTCCTGCGTTGTTTACCAGACAATCGAGACGGCCGCTTTCTTTTTTTATTCTCATAACGGCTTGCTTCGCCGCAGCCGCGTCGGTTACGTCAAAATATAGCGGCATTATCCTGCCGCTGCTATTTTCACATTTCGCGAGCAGGCTGTCAAGCGAACCGATTTTTCTGGCGTTTGCGTATACGCTCGCGCCGTTTTGAGCAAACAGCTCCGCAATCGCATTGCCTATGCCCCGAGACGCGCCCGTCACCAACGCGATTTTTCCTTTTAACAAATCCATATCGTAATCCTTTGATTTATCGCGGCTCAATTACTTAAGCCCTTCACATGTCTCAGCAATCTCTTTTAACGCGCATACGTCTGCAACTATAAACGTCGGCCTGTTCCGCGCCGCGTCATAGGCGCGCCAAAGATATTCGGCAATTACGCCGAGCGAAATATTAGTTATGCCCGAGGTAAACAATATAAGCGCCGCGAGCGTCGTGTAGCCTTCGATAATCAGTGCGGGACTGACTAATTTATTTACAATCAGCACCACTCCAAAAATAAACCCAAGCAACGCCATGATAACGCCTAAGATGCTTACGAGCCGTATGGGCATAAACGAAAACGCTACGAATGAATCGATAAATAGCTTTATCTTTTTGCCAAGGGTCCATTTAGATTTGCCGTGCCTGCGCTCCAGATAATCGCCGTCAATCACGGCTTGACGGTAACCCATGTTGATAATCTGCAGGGAAATCGACGAATTGCTTTCTATGTGCTTGTTCAGCTGTTCTTTTACTTTGCCGTTAAAGAGAATATTATTCGCATTGCCTTTTGGGAAGTCCGGAACCGCGTATTTGCGCATAAGAGAGGAATAGATGCGCGTAAATATCCGCGCTGAGAGTCCGACCTTCACTTCTCGCTTTTGTATGCACACGACGTCGTAGCCCTCGCGCATTTTGACTACCATCTGTGTGATCATCTCCAGCGGCTCCTGCAAATCCGCGCCGATAAAAGTGCAGTTGGGGGCCGAAGCATGCAAAATACCCGCCCGAATCGCCGCGTGGGAGCCGTAGCTTTTCGACAAGCGCACCAGCTTCGCCGAAAAGCTTTTGGGTCTCGCGCATAGCAGTATTTCGGCGGATTCATCCGTAGAGCCATCGTCAACGAATACGACCTCAAGCGAAAAATCGACGGTCGCGGCGTAGTCGTCCATATTTTGCAACAGCAAAGGCAAATTCTCCGCTTCGTTAAGGAAGGGTATAATAACGGATAAAGAATTCGTTTCCATTTTGAGCCCCTATAGTTTGTTTATAAGCCGCGCCGGATTGCCTCCGACGACGCACTTGCCCTCGAAGCTTTCCGTTATATAACTCATCGGCTGCACAAGCGTTCTGTCCCCGATGACCGTCCCGGCGCTGACCACCGACGGCCCCGCAAGAAAGACGCCGCTCCCGATCTTCGTGGGCTTTCTCACTATTAGTTCGCTGCCGGGATAGTTGGCCTTAAATATATTCGTCATATGGGAGGAATGCGTCCATACATACACGCCTGGTCCGATAGACGTATGATCGCCGATTTCCAGCCCGCCGCTCGCGTCCAATATCGCTCCTTCGCCGATCCAAACATGCATGCCGCACTTTAGGTTTTCGGGCGATAATATTTTGGCGTTTTCCCTCATGCGGCAGCCTTCGGGCAGACCATAGAAGACGGCCCGCTCACGATCCGTAAGCAGCCTGTCCACAAATTGCCGGAAGACGATATTTTCCCTGATAGCGACGTTTTGCTCGTCGTCACTATAACAGTCCAGCGCTTTTCTCAGCTCGTCCACCAGCCGGCCCAGCCGTCCGTCGCTTTTCAGCGCCTGATAAATGAAATCTAAATTATCGGTTGCATATATATTATCCATCACTTTAATCCCAGCTGAATATACCAATCCAGCGTCCGCCTTATCCCCTCTTCAAACCCGATCTCCGGCTCAAAGCCCAATAGCTTTTTCGCCTTCTCGCTCGACGCGCACAGCCGCCTTACGTCCGCCGCGCGCTCCGGCGCGCGCTCGATCTCGCCCATATAACCCATATAATCGCAGACGCACCCGATGATATCCGAGATTTTATGCTCGATGCCGGAGCCGAGGTTCACGAGTTCGCCGCGAATGTCCTTTTCGTACGCGAGTATAAAGGCGCGCGCCGTGTCCCCGACGTAGATAAAATCCCGCGTCTGATTCCCATCGCCCTCGATCACCGGCTTTTCCCCGTTTTGTATGCGTAGCGCCGTAAGCGGGATGATGGCCGCGAGGGCCGCTTCCATAGTCTGCCGCGGCCCGTAATTGTTGAACGGGCGTATGATCGAGAGGTCGAGCTTAAGCACGTTATAGAACGAGCGGATCATATGATCCGCAGCGGCCTTGCCCGCTGCGTAGGGCGTCGTCGGGTTCATCGAGTGGTTTTCGTCCATCGGCGAATACAGCGCCGTGCCGTACGCCTCGGAGGATGACGAGTGTATCAGCGTTTGATACGCGCCGTCCTCCAAGAGATGCAGCAGCGTCTCCGCGATGTCCACGTTGACCCGGTACGCGCCGTAGGGATTGAAAAAAGAGTGCCTCAGCGTAATCGTGGCCAGATTATAGACGACCTCGATTTTTTCTTTGCGGATAATCGCCTTCATCGTACCCAAATCGCGCGCGTCGTCCCGGTACACGGCGAAGCGCTCCCCGGCGGTCTGTGCCTCGCACAGATTTGCCATATCCCCGAGAAAGAAATTATCGACGACGACGACCTTGGCCGTCTCGGCGCTTAAAAGCGCGTCCGCGAGGTGGCTGCCGATGAATCCGGCGCCGCCGGTAATCAAAACGCGTTTGTCTTTTATAGAGCGCATAGGCGTCTACTCCTTTGCATGAAGCTCTTGCAGCTTTTCAATAACATAATCCTGCTCGTCGTCCGTCATGCCCGCGTAGAGCGGCAGCGCGAGGCTCAGCCGGTCGCAGGCGTAAGCGCCCATGCGCTCCTCCGCCCGATAGCCGTATTTCTCTCTGTAGTGGCCCAACGTATGGACGGCGTGCGTCCCCTGCCTGGTCGCGATCCCGGCTTGCTCCAGCGCGTCCATGAGCGCGTTGCGCTTTGCGTGCGTTTCGTCGATGCTCGCCATGGACGTTTCATCCGCGCGCATCATCGTCACGTAGGACTGATAAGCGTGCCCATAGCCCTCGGGAACGAACGGAGTCCGCAAAAACGGCGCGGCTTCGGGCAGGAGCTCGTCATAGCGCGCGGCNNGGCCAGCCTGCGCCGATCCGCCGCGATCTCGTCTATCTTGTGCATCTGGGCAACGCCCACCGCCGCCTGGATGTCCGTCATGCGGTAGTTATAGCCCAATTCGTCGTAGTCGGGCAGCAGATACCCCTTGGAGCTGTGCCGCTGCACCTCGGATACGGACGCCCCGTGGCTGCGCAGGCCGCGCATACGCTCCGCGAGCTCATAGTCGTCCGTTAGCACCATGCCGCCCTCGCCCGTCGTAATCGACTTGCGGGGATGGAAGCTCAAGCAGGAGGGATTCCCAAACGTCCCCTCGCGCTTTTCGCCGATGGACGCGCCCAGCGCGCACGCAGCGTCTTCCAAAACCCTAACGCCGTATTTCGCGGCGATGGCGTTTATGGCGGGTATAGGCGCGCACAGCCCGAAGAGGTGCACCGCGACGATTCCAAAGAGCCTGTTGCCCGTCTCTTTATTTACGCCGCCTTCGTAACGGCTTTGTATAAGGCTCTCCAGCCTTTCCGGGTCAATATTGTACGTATCCGTGCTCACGTCCGCCAAAATGGCGTTCGCGCCCGTGTATTCGACGGCGTTCGCCGTGGCGACGAACGTATACGACGGCACGATGACATCGAAGCCCTTGCCTATGCCCAGCGCCGCGAATAGAAGATGCAGCGCGGTGGTGCAGCTCGTAGTGGCGACGCCGAAGCGTACGCCCTCGTATTTTGCGACCAGCCTTTCGAATTCCGCGGCGCGCGGCCCTTGGGCCACCCAGCCCGATATCAGCGTTTCGGCGACTAATTGCGCCTCCTCGTCCGTAAAATACGGCCGCATAATTGGTATTGGCTTCATTGCGCGTAATTCCTTTCGTCGTTCGGGCCGTTTTGCGTCGCCAGCCTCGCGCGCGCCGCGTCCAGGATCTTGACCACCTTGCACGCCTGCTCCCCGCCCGAAAGCGACGGAACCCCTTGCTCAATGCACTGGGCGAAATGCTCAAGACTATTCCGGAGCGCGTCCTCAGAGGCTATATAGGGGATCGTTATATCCCCCAAGCGCGATTTAAACTCGTACGCGCCGTAATCCTCGCCCTTTTCCAGCGGCTCTATGCCCTGATCGTAGATAGTGAGCTTGTCCACCGTGCGCATATCGTCGAAAATCGCCATCTTTTTCGTGCCGCCGATCATGACGCGGCGCTCCTTTATCGGCGATATCCAGCTGGATTTGATATGCGCGATAAACCCGGGGTATTTCATCGTCAGGTATGTGAGCGTCTCCTTGGCTCCGTAATGCTTCTTGCCAATCGCCTCAAGATGGTACGGCGCGCGCCCGCCGGAAAGGTAGTCGATGATCGCCAGGTCGTGTACGGCGAGATCCAGCATGGCGTTAACGTCCATGCGTATCGGCCCGAGGTTCATGCGCGATATGTCGAAATACACCAGCTCGCCCAGCTCACCCGCGTCGATCATCCGCTTAATGGCGCGAATTATAGGATGATAGACCATGATATGGTCGCAGTGGAGCGTGAGCCCCTTCGCCTCGGCAAGCTCCTTAAGCTCCAGCGCGCGTTCGTAGGTGGTAGCCATCGGCTTCTCTATGAAGAGATGCTTTCCGGCGTTCAGTATTTTTTTCGCGGCCTCAAAGCTAGGCTCCGTCTGTATGCACAGCGCGAACGCGTCGACCGAGGGGTCGTCTATATACGGCGCGTAATCCGCCGTATACGCGATATCCCCGTTCAAAAGATTTTTGGCCGCGTCCAGCCGCGCCTTGCGCACGTCCGAAAGCGCGACGAGGTTGATGAGCTTCGAAGCCGCCGCGTTTCTAGCGACGTTCGCGCCCCAGTAGCCGTAGCCAACTTGAACCAGATTAATCATCGTAATAGTCCTTTTCATTATCGCATTTGATAAGCATAACAAAATTATGTCACACTATCAAGTTTTACTGCCCCTTCTCTTTACCGAAGAGCTTTAGTACGGCGTCAGGTGTTACTCAGCTGCTGAAGAACCATGGAGGAGACGGGGACACCCAGCTTGCTCTGATGCCGTTCAACAATCTCCCTTATCTGGTCTTGCCAGCATACCGACTCTAAACGCATTCCGGCTTTTATATCGGGTTCGCCGCCTTCGGCTTCCCATTCGTTGATTAGGAGGCAATCCGAGCCGCATTTTATCAATAGTTCCCCCGTGGGATATGCGAACAGCACGCTTCCGGCCGGCGCGGAAAGAATGGGAAGCTCGCCGTCAAAGCTGATATACTGAGAACGCCATATCTTTAGCTTCTTACCATCGAGAATGGTAAACGCGCCCGGATATGGCCTTGTAAGGCCGCGGATAAAGTTGTATATATCGGCTGCGCTGCGGCTCCAGTCGATTGCTCCATCCCGCTCGATGCGCTGTGGCATGTAGTAAACATCCGATTCCAGCTGTTTTTCCCCATTCTGTGAGAGCAAATTTCCGTTTTGATAATTGCGCAGGATCATTTCGGCAATCACGGCGGACGCCTTCAGATGAGACGAGAAAATATCATCCGCTGCTGAATAGCGGAATATAGCCGTGTCGATCACAGCGCCGCTGTCAATGCCGGCATCCGCCCAGAAAATAGACAGGCTGAACGTATCCAGGCCCAGCAGCAGCGACCAGTTCTGCGGGCTGCGGCCCCTGCCCCTGGTGATGCCCTCCGGGCTTCCGTGTGCGCCCACAACGCCGATTTTACAGTGTTGGATCAGCCATTGCGGAATCAGGCGCTGCCAGCCCATAATCAGCAGCAAGGAAATATCCTCGCTCAGCAGGCGCTCCTGATCGCGCATGGACTTCATCGAATAGGATTCCATGGGTATATAGCTCGACCCGCGCAGCCGCGCGAATTCGCCAAAGTCCTGATATTCATTGATACGGCGGTTTGCCTCGTTGGATTCTAGGCCGATAATGCCCTTTATCGGCAAGCGCTCGCACAGAATCGCGGAGGGAAAAAGCGCGGGCTGAACACCCGCCAGCAGCCATATATTCATAACACATTCCCTGTTTGCTGCGTCAGCCTAGCAGCCAGGCTTTCGAACTCGCCCCCTCGCAGGAGGTTAAGCGTAGCCAAAGCCTCTCGCACTAAGTCAAGCTTAGAAAGCATCGCTGCGGTATTCAAATCGGGCAATTGCGCGTCCTTCGCCGATATCGAATAAAAAAACGGATGCAGCAGTATCTGAATCAGGCGCTCCGAGGCTTTGTGTATGAATTCGTACGGCTTTTTATGGCGGAAGCTCATTTGCGAGTCCGACATATAGATAGCGTCGTTGAAATAGCGTTCGTCGTAGGCGACCTGGAAGCTTCCCAGCTTTTGTATCATCCCGTATTTTGACGGCATATGAAACGACAGGGCATTAACGTTACGGCCAGCTATCCCGCTTAGAATGCGCGCTTCCTCACAAGCATAATCGATTAGGCCGTCTGCGTCCCGCGTTTCATAGATGGATGGATCAAAATGAAGCCCGACGTTAAAATCGTTGTCCGCAAGCCAGCGTATAATATCGATATTGCCCTTTGACCGCACATTATAAAGGGGGTTTGAAACCATTACGAAATACGTGGAGCGTATGCCTTCGGCTTTTTCAAGCTTGGCCATCTCAAACGCCAAGTCGAGGCCGATGTCCAGGTCATGGCGCAGCAATACGCCGCATTTTGGAATTTGGGCAGCAACGTCCATAAACCTGTAAAACGGGGCGATTTCTTTTGCATATACTAAAAACTGGCGGAAGCCGTGCGGAGAAAACTCGAACTCTATGATAATGCACCTGCCTTAAATGTAAAAAGAATCTAACGCCCCCTAAAATTCATCAGTACGACGCCCGCCGCGATGAGCGCGATTCCGATCCATTGCGGAACGGTTATCGCCTCCTTCAGCACAAAAACGCTGAAAAGGCATATGATCAGGTTTAACAACCCCGCGCCCAGCGGATACAAAACGCTCAAATTCATCTGAGACATCAGCACCATCGAAAGGATGAAGCTGAACACGTACAGCACGATGCCGATAAGGAGCTTCACGTTCAGCGAGACGTTCAAAACGCCTCCCGCGGACGAGAAGGCTGTGCCGCTCGTCCCCATCTTTATCATGAGCATACCGGAGGAGGACAGCGCGATATACAGGCAAAAGAGAAATATAAGCATAAATTTGTTACCTTGTCTTTGCATGGCCGTTTATGGGAGCACAAAGCCGCATTCAGCGCACTCGGAAGCGCCGGATGCAAGCTTGACGCCGCATTTGCATACCCTCCCGACGACGCGCGCCGGATTGCCAACGGCCAGCGCGTAGGGCGGTATGTCGTGCGTGACGACGCTTCCGGAGCCGATCATGCAGTATTCGCCGAGCGTATGCCCGCAAACGATCGTGGCGTTCGCGCCGATGGACGCCCCCTTTTTGACGAGCGTCTCGGTAATCCGCCAGTCCGCCATAAAGGCGCGCGGGTAAAAATCGTTGGTAAACGCCGCGTTCGGGCCGACGAACACGTCGTCCTCCAGCGTCACGCCGTGATAGACGGACACGCCGTTTTGTATCTTGACGCTGTTGCCGACGCTGACCTTAGTATCGATATACGCGTCCTTGCTGATAATGCAGTTCGTTCCGATCTTGGCGCCCTCGCGCACCTGCACATTGATCCAGATCTTCGTACCATCGCCGATAACGGCGTCGGGCGAGACGTGGCTCGACGGGTGAATATATACGCTCATCGGCTCGCCTCGCAATACTCCCGGATCGCCTTTGCGACCTGAGCCGCGTCCTCGGCGGTCAGGCCCGGATGCACGGGGATAGAGAGCACTTCTTTCTTGACGGCGTCCGTTACGGGCGTTTGCGCGTTCTCGTACTTGCCGCCATAGCACGCCTGTTCCGGGATGGACAGAGGATAGAACACGCCGTAGCCAACGCCGCGCTCTTCGAGCTTTTGTATCAGGCCGCCCCGCTTATCCGCCGGCGCTTTTATCGTGTACTGGTGGTATACATGAAACGCCTTATCCGGACAGCCTGGCAATGTGACGCCCGTTTCGCCCGCAAGCGCTTCGAGATACAGCGCGGCGTTCGCCCTGCGCTTCTCGTTCCAGCCGTCCAGCTTTTTCAGCTGGCAGCGGCCGATCGCCGCCGCCATATTCGTCATGCGGTAGTTATAGCCTATATCGTCGTGGTAGTAGCGTCTTTCCATGCCGTGGTTGATGATCATCCGGCAGCGTCTCGCCGTCTCGCTGTCGCTTGTGAGTACAATCCCGCCTTCGGAGGTGGTCATGTTCTTGGTCGGATAGAAGCTGAAGCAGGCGGCGTCGCCAAACGAGCCCGCCTTCCGACCGTTCCACATGGCCCCGTGCGCCTGGGCGCAGTCCTCTACGAGCAGCAAGCCGTGCTTTTTTACGAGCGGCATTATGGCGTCCATGTCACAGGGCTGGCCGAAGAGGTGTACTATCAGCAGTATACGTATCTCCGGATCCTCTTTGAGCTTGGCCTCGATGGATTCCGGCGATATATTGAAGGTATTCGCGTCGATATCCACGAATACGGGCGTCGCTCCCGTATATACGATCGCGTTCGTGGACGCGATGAATGAAAACGGCGTTGTCAGCACCTTTACGCCCGGGCCCGCGCCCAGCGCGCGCAGCGCCGTCTCCAGCGCGGTGGTGCCGTTATTCGTGGCTATCCCGTGCATAGCGCCAATATACGCTGCGAATTCTTCCTCAAATTTCGTCGTGACAGCCCCGCAGGCGATCATGCCGGAATCGAGCACTTCGAGTACGGCCTGTTTTTCCTCGTCGCCGATTATCGGCCTCGCGATCGGTATCAAATGCTTGTCCCCCTTAACCTTTCTCCGTGGAATAATAGCATAAATCCACAAAATTCACAATATATCGAGGCAATTTAACGCGGCGGCGGATCCAGCGCTTTGCGGAGCTCCCGTTCGATCCGCTCCATCGCCTCGGGGCTCTTTCCCTCCGCCCGCATGACCATGATCGGCTGCGTGTTGGAGAGCCGAAGCAGCCCCCAGCCGTCCGGGAAGTTCACCCGCACGCCGTCGGCTTCGATTACATCGAGTCCGCTTGCTTTAAAACGCGCCCGTACGCGCTCCATAAGCGCCTCCCGGCCATGCTGGGGTATATCGACGCGTATCTCCGGCGTCGCGTATGTTTTAGGCAAGTCGCCCATCAGCGCCGACAGCGGCCGCGATTCCCCCGACAAAAGCCTGAGAAGCCGCGCGCCGGCGTACAGCGCGTCGTCAAAGCCGAAGTACTCGTCCGCGAAGAAGAAATGCCCGCTCATCTCGCCCGCGAACAGCAGGCCCCGTTCCTTCATCGTCGCCTTGATGAAGGAATGGCCCGTCCTATGGAAAAACGGCCTGCCTCCAAGGCGCTTTAGCTCGTCGAACAGCGTTTGGCTGCATTTGACCTCGATGGGCGCTTCCTGACCCGGATATTGCTTTAAAAGCTTACGCCAGAACAGGATTTGCAGCATGTCGCCCCAGATGATTTCGCCGCTGTCGCTCACGACGCCCAGCCGGTCGCCGTCGCCGTCGAAGCC
>DBDD01000135.1:0-327 GCA_002293365.1 Christensenella sp. UBA941
ACGTGTGTCTGTCAGTCTTGCTTAAAAAACTCAGCCGACTTTTTTTGGATCGAACGGAACGACACGGCCACACTAACCGCTGGGCGCGCGTCCGTGCCGAAGCGCCTGTCGCCGCCGGAACGGTAGTCGCGACGAAGCGCGGCAAGATCCGCTTGGGCGAGTGCAACCGGTGGTTCGAAAAGCACGGCTACGGCAATTATTCCTACGAGATGATCGAGGAATTCCCGCCCCCGCCGCCCCGGCTTACCAAAGAGCAGGAAGCAGCCGAGCTAGACAGGCTCTATGCAAAAGAAGCCGATTTCGAAAAGTGGCTCGAAGAACACGATT
>DBDD01000135.1:369-2557 GCA_002293365.1 Christensenella sp. UBA941
TTGTGAAAGCCGACGCCCAGCGGCGAAACCGGGCGTGATACGAAGGAGGATATAAAATGACTAAGAAATTTTACGCATGGGAATCCAATAGCTCGGTCTATCAGGGTTCGACGAATGCCGTCCTGCACGTCTTCAAAAGCAAGAAGGAGCGCGACGCCGCACTTGAAAGCGACGATTACCCCGTGTATCTCGAAAAGATGGGCGCGAACGACCCGACAGTAAAAGCGATGATGGACAGCGTAAGGCAGAGCGGCGGCATAGTCCCGACAGCGGCGGGAGGAACGAGAATGAAATTCCACGGCTTCGAGACTTCCTATGACGAAGAATTCGGTTTTACTTCGCTCGAAGAAAAAATCTAGTTTGCTTATGGGGCCGTGCATAGCGGCCCGACACTACGTAAAAGAAGAGGTTGTGTTATGATAGCTCACTACTGCAAGCAATGCCGGGGTTATGCGTCCGGTGTATGCCGCACAACAGGCAAAAGGGTTTTCGCCAATCTCCCAGAATGCGTCGAGGTAAAAATAACCGGCCTCGACCTTTTCGACCCCTTGCCGACCGTCGGCAACGAATTGCGCGCCCTCCGCATAAAAGCGGGAGTTTCGCTATACGACGCGCAAAAAATCGCGCAGCAAGTCAGGCCAGACGGCAGCGACGCACTACCGCACGATGTGATAAACGGCACGAAAATCATTCAGGATTACGAGCTAGACGCCGCTGAAGTGCCGGCGCCCGTAAAAGAGCGCCTGATTTTAGCATACAACATGCTTTTAGGCGATTATGACGCAATAAATCTCATTTCGCTGGCCGAGTACGCAAAAATTCACGGCGTAGACCCGGCGACGATAAAGCAAGGCTGCCAGCGCGGAAGATATAAAACGGCTCGAAAAATCGCGGGGCGCTGGCTGATCGACGAAAACGAGCCGCACATTGACGGACGCCGCAAGCCAGAAAAATCATAAACCAAGCCGCTCGAAAGGGCGGCATTTTCACGCAACAAAAAGCCGCTTGTAACTGCTCCCGGCGTGATCGGCTCCGGCGCTACTTCTTCCGCTCGTCCTCCCCGCACAAAACGCAAACGCCCGCCGGAACCTCGGAAATCAGCAGCTTGCGCCCGCAAATAACGCACGTTTCGCGCTCGGGTTGTTTCGTGTCGCGTAGACTGGCGGCGAAAGTGTCGGGCGGGTTATTCTTCATCGTCCACATACTCCATGATCTCCCCCGGCTGGACGTGCAACAATTTGCATAATGCGTCTATCGTCCGAGTGTCTAAGTGTTGGTTCTTCTTCAACTTGTCAACCGTTCGCGGATGTATGCCCTTGCCGCGCAGCCATGCCGTACTAGGGCGTTTAAGCGTCTTTAACAGCTCGAAAAGCCTGTCGTATTTAATCATCGCTATATGACCTCCTAGCGCCTCTCGCATCTATGAATTATATCCCATAATGGTACATTTGGCAACTGGAAATTAAAATCGATAAAAGTATTTTGTGACCGCATCATATGGTATTGATAATCTGTTGCTAATACTATATATTGTGCTTACGGCTCGATATTCCAGAAAAGAAATTTAAGATATTTGCATTAGGGTATTGCATTTCTGTTCCGTTTCTGGTACAATTAATATAATAAAAGCAAGGGAGAAATGAAGATGCAGAACAAAAAATATGGCACCTGCACAACATGCGGAAAAATCACGCCCCGCGAGGAATTAACAGCCAACGGCGGGCGCTGCATCCATTGCAACGCGGAGCATTGCTACGTTTCCCCCAAGGTTGTGACCGTTAAGACTTGGTGCGCCCTCGTGGACTTGATGCGCGAGGACGTGCTAATTGCTACTTGCGACGATCCGTCATGGCCCGACGGCAACGCCCGCGAGATGGTCAAGGCGTACCGACGCCACCACAAGGCAACCACCGGTCAAGCGTGGGGTGTCCGCTTTATCGGTGATTGGGACGCACTGGACGAACCCGCCGCATAGTCGCCGCATAACCCGTCTGACGAGGCCCGCCGGTTACGGGCCGAAACGCCGAAAGGCGTAACGGGAAACCTAGAACCTTGACAACAGCATATCCCACCTCGGCAAATATTAACGCGGCCAACGCAGAAACGGTAAGCGCAGGAAAGGCCGGGGAGTGATGGGAAAGCCGTCATTCGGTAAAAGTCCGAATCTGAACGAGCAAGAGCGAAACGG